>JAIRRR010000172.1 GCA_031255875.1 Treponema sp. | reverse complement strand
TATCTAACCCTATCCATAAAAATCAAGGGAACGTCCGGAAATCCCGGATATCCCTGACAAAGTCCGCGCCAAGACGCCCAAGAATGCCGTCCAGCCGCCTGCCCGGTTTCGCGAACAGGCCGTTGCCTATGACATAAATATCGGTATTTTTCCTCGAATATTGAGACATGAAATCCCGCTGGCTGCGAAACCGCCTCAAAAGTTCCCTCCAGGGCAGGCGATCCCGCCCGCGCGCCCGGATGAGCCTGACAAACCAGGGCGCTGTTACCAGGATTATGGCGTCCAGGCGATCGAAAACGGACGACTTGTGCAGCAGGGCGGCGTTGATCGCCAGCAGCCTGGTGCCTTCCTGTTCCAGAAGCCATTGCTCGGTAAGCCGGTTCACCGCAGGGTGGACGATGGCTTCAAGCGCCGCAAGTTCCCCGCTTTCCCCGAAAACCAGGGCCCCGAGCTTTTTGCGGTCAATCCCGCCCTTGTTTCCCAGAATTTCCGGCCCGAAGCGCCGCAGGATAGCCTCGCGCTCCTGTTCGATTGCAGTATGTCCCAGTTTGTCCACATCCAGGGTGGAAAACCCGCGTTTTTCCAGGAGGGAGGCGACATAGTTCTTTCCCGCGCAGTACATCCCGGTAAGCCCGATTGTTTTTCCCCGGCTTTTCACGCTATAATAATCGGCGGTTTTAGGATCATAATTGGAGGCTGATATGAGAAAATTACAGATATTTTACGATTACGAGTGCCCCTACTGCAAAATGGGGTACGAGTATTTTCTGGAATGCGCCGGGGGCCTGGGGGATACGGAGCTTGAATGGAGGCCCGTCGAGGCGCACCCCCGGCCAGAAGATCACCCGCCCCACACGGATCTTTCCTGCCAGAGCTACTACGTCGCCCGGGAGCTGGGTGCCGATATAGCCGCTTTTCACGCCGCCATGTTCCAGGCGACGGCTATCGAGCGGCGGAATGTGGAAAAACCGGAAGTGATCGCGGAAATACTCAAGGGCATCGTGGACAGCGGGAAATTCCTCGCCATGCTTAAGTCGGGAAAATACGCCGGGCAGATTGACGAGAACAACGATCTGGCCTACGAAAAAAGCGGCGTCTGGTTTGTCCCGGCCTTCCGTATGTTCCGGGACGGGAAGCTGACGGGGAAACTGGACGCCCAGGGCAGTATCGGGGTTAGCCGGGAAGAATTGCGGGCGTTCTTAAAAGGCTGAGCGTCCGGGGTATCAAAGGCGGGCATGGGCGTGACGGAAGTCATGGCGGAATTGGTTTTGCAGATAGGGATCGTCCTCTTTGCCGCCAGGATCTTTGGGCGGCTTGCCAGGCGCGTCTCTATACCCCCGGTTTTGGGCGAGCTTCTGTCCGGGGTCGTTATCGGCCCTTACGCCCTGGGAGGCATCCCTCTGCCGGGCTTCCCCGCCGGGCTTTTCCCGCTGGGCGGGGGAGGCGCGGCGGCAAACGGCCTGCTCGCGGTAAGCGCCGAACTCTACGGTTTCGCGACCGTAGCCTCGGTCATACTGCTTTTCGTTTCCGGCCTGGAAACCAATCTGGGGCTTTTCTTGCGCTATTCCGTGGCCGGGGGCATTATCGGGATTGGCGGGGCGGCCCTCTCTTTCGCGGCGGGGGACCTGGCCGGGGCGCTGCTGCTTCGCACGGGCTTTATGGACAGCCGCTGCCTGTTTTTGGGGATACTCAGCACGGCGACCTCGGTGGGCATTACCGCCCGCATCCTCTCCGACCAGAAGAAGATGGATTCGCCGGAGGGCGTGACCATCCTCGCGGCCGCGGTGTTCGACGACGTTCTGGGGATAATCCTCCTGGCGGTGGTCCTGGGGATCGTGTCGTTCGTCTCAAGCGGGCAGGGCGCCCTGGGCGCGGCGGGGATTCTGGCCATTGCCGGGAAGGCCTTCGGCATCTGGCTCGGCTTTACCACCCTGGGGCTTGTTCTTTCAAAACGGATAGCCTGGGTCCTGAAGAGCTTCAGGCACAGCTTCGATTTTTCCATACTTGCCCTGGGGATAGCGCTCCTCCTGGCGGGTTTTTTTGAAAAACAGGGGCTGGCCATGATCATCGGCGCCTATATAGCCGGGCTTTCCCTTTCCAAAACCGACATCGCGCCGGTTATCCAGGAACGTATCCGCGGCCTCTACGAATTCTTTGTCCCCCTCTTCTTTTCGGTGATGGGCATGATGGTCAATGTCCGGGAGATAGTCTCGGCGCCGGTGCTCGCCCTCGGGCTGGCGTACACCGCGGCGGCTATTGCGGCCAAGATCCTGGGCTGCGGCGGGCCGGCCCTGTTCCTGGGCTTTAACGGCAGGGGCGCCCTGCGTATAGGCGCGGGGATGGTGCCCCGGGGGGAAGTGGCGCTTATCATTGCGGGGATAGCGCTCGCGTCGGGCGCCCTCGACAACAGGCTGTTCGGCGTCGTCATCCTGATGACCTTTATCACCACCCTGGCAGCCCCGCCCCTGCTTTCGGCCTCCCTTAAAATGGGCGGCATGGGCACGAGGAAAGCGGCAAAGGGCGGCGACACGGTTTCCTCGTCATGGGGATTCAGCTCCCGCGAAATTGCCGGCCTGGTCACGGACGCGCTCCTCAAAGACCTGAGAAACGAGGGCTTCTACGTCCAGACCATGGGTATGGGCGGGGGGCTTTCCCAGGCGCGGAAGGAAGACATCGTGCTTTCCATCAATGCTGAGGAAAACAGCGTTAGCATCGAGACCGACAAGGCCGATATGCCCTTTGTCAAAACCGCCGTTTACGAGGTGTTCCTCGGGCTGAGCGACGCCATTGAAAAGTTAAAAGAATCCGTCAGCCCTGTAGCCATGAAAAAGGAACTGGCCGCCCTGGACGGCCGGGCCAGCGGGGATATTCTTGCCCTTGTTAAAAGCGAATGTATCGCCCTGAACCTTGCGGGCGGAAACAAGGAAGAGGTGCTTACAGAGCTTGTCGATCTCCTTGACAGCCGGGGCAGGCTGGATAACCGCGATCTGGTACTGGAGGATATCTTCCAGCGGGAAAAGATCATGAGTACCGGCATGCAGCACGGCGTCGCCTTGCCCCACGCCAAAAGCGACGGGGTAAGCGAGCTCTGCGCCGCGGTGGGCATTAAAAAAGAGGGCGTAGACTTCGACTCCCTAGACGGCGAAAAATCCCGGCTCTTTATCATGATAGTCTCTCCCCGGAAAATTTCCGGCCCCCATGTCCAGTTCCTGGCCGCCATCGGGGCGGTGCTCAAGGACGACATTACCCGCGAAGAGGTAATCAACGCCGACAACGCCGAATACGCCGCCACGCTGCTCCGGCGCAGCCGCTGACCCGCCCGGCAGAACCCCGGCAGCCCCGTCCCCTTTTTTCGCGGCCGGAAAAACACTATACTGGGAACAGACAACAGCGCCCCGGCCGCGTTCAGGGATACGGCCGGGCGGAGAGGAGAAGATCATGTCCATTCACCTTGCGGCCGAACCCGGCGAGATTGCCGAGACCGTCCTGCTCCCCGGAGATCCGCTGCGGGCCAGGTTTATCGCGGAGAATTTTCTGGAAAACCCCAGGCAGTACAACGATATCCGCAATGTTTTGGGGTTTACCGGCGCCTACAAGGGGAAACAGCTTTCGGTCCAGGGTACGGGCATGGGTATCCCCTCGTTCTCGATTTACGCGAACGAGCTTTTCCGGGATTACGGGGTTAGGCGGGCCATCCGCGTCGGCACGGCCGGTTCCATGCGGGAAAATGTAAAACTCCGCGATCTGGTATTGGCGATGTCCGCCTGCACCAATTCCGGGGTGAACAAGAACCGTTTCGGCGGGCGCGACTTCGCCCCCACCGCCAGCTTCGGCCTGCTTAAGGCGGCCCATGAAATCGCCATAGCCAGGGGCTGGAATCCCGTAGTAGGCCCCGTCCTCTCGACGGACCTGTTCTACGGCGAGGACAGCGACGAATGGAAACTCTGGGCCAAATTCGGCGTGGCAGCCGTGGAGATGGAATGTGCCGAACTCTACACCCTGGCCGCCAAATACGGCCGGGAAGCCCTGACCATCCTTACCATATCCGACAGCCTGGTAAGCCACGAACTGACCAGCGCCGAAGAGCGCCAGAAAACCTTTACCCGCATGATGGAAGTGGCGCTGGATACGGCGGTATCGTAGTACCACGCTTGGACTAAAACATTTGTAATCTCATTTTCCGAATTGCGGGCCGGTTTAGATCAGGGGAGGCCCCACAGGCGGGCAAGCTCGATAACCAGCCTGCAAGCGCTTATCATTTCGGAAACCGAAAGCCATTCGATCCTGCTGTGGTAGTTCCGCCCGCCGGTAAAGATGTTCGGCGTAGGTATGCCCAGCTCCGTAAGCCGCGAGCCGTCGGTGCCGCCCCGGACCGGCTTGAGCCTGAACGGCAGGCCCAGGTTTTCCATCGCGGTTTTAAGTTTTTCCATTACAAGCGGCTTTTCCTCGATCTTTTTCCGCATATTGTAGTACTGGGGCCTGGTATTCACCGCCGCCCTGCCGCCGGGGAATTGGGCCTCCACCGCCCGGGCAAAACTGCCCAGGGCCTCGACCCGGCGCTGCGCGGCTTCCAGGTCAAAGTCCCGGATTATCAGCTCCAGGCTCGCCTCCTCGTGGTTTCCCTTGATGGCGGTAAGGCAGTAGTAGCCGTAATAGCCGTCGGTAGCCTCGGGGCTTTCCGTCCGGGGAAGCATGGCGGCAAAACACGCCGCCATAAGCGCCGCGTTCACCAGAATTCCCCGGGCCGTGCCCGGGTGCATCACCTTCCCCGTAAACCGCGCCTCCGCCCAATAGGCGTTGAAGCACTCGATTTCCAGTTCCCCCGCCGGGCCGCCGTCCAGAGTGTAACAGGCCGACGACCTGATCGCGCCCAGGGGAAATTCCGGAAGCCCCTTGCCGGTCTCCTCGTCCGGGGTAAAAATTATCTCCACAGGCCCGTGCTCTATCTCCGGATGGGCCAGGAGGTACTCCGCAGCCCCCATAATTTCCGCAATCCCCGCCTTGTCATCCGCGCCCAGCAGCGTCGTGCCGCCGGCGTGAACAATGTCCCGGCCTTTCTGCGCCGCCAGCCCCTCCTCGGCAGCCGGGTCCAGGGACAGGCCGCCGGCCAGGGTTATCTTCCCGCCGTCGTAGTTCCGCACCAGCACAGGCTTCACGTTATCGCCCGGCGCGTCCGGGGAAGTATCCAGATGGGCCAAAAGCCCGAAAACCGGGGCCCCTTCCCTTCCCGGCGTCGCGGGAAGCCTGGCGATCACATAGCAGTGATCCGTCAGCGTCACGTCCGCAAGGCCGAGCGCCCGCAGCTCCCCGACCAGGAGCCGGGCCAAATCCCACTGGGAATCCGTCGAAGGAGTCTTCTCGACATGCGGCTCGCCGGCAGTCCCGATCCGGACATAACCCAGGAACCGGGGGACAAGGTACCCGTCCAGGACCGCGTCGTCAATTTGCGCAACAGGCGTTTTCATAGTTTTAGTATGATCGCAAACAAAGCGAAGGTAAAGGGCAGCCTACAGGGCGGCTGCATATTCACAGAATCTTTCCGCGATTTTTTCTTTCGAATTCGGGCGCATTTGCGGCGCAAACGCCGCAAACCGGGCTTTCCGGGGCTCCGCTTCGCTCCGGCCCCGCCGCTCACGCGCCGGGTCTGCTCGCCTCCGGCTCGCACCCCTCCAATCCCTTGCGCGGGGATTTCCCCG
>JAIRRR010000078.1 GCA_031255875.1 Treponema sp. | reverse complement strand
CGGCAGTATTGGGCTTATATATCACTGGATAAAATGTGGTATGGATAAATCAATAACTGAATTAGCCAAACTTATAATTAATTTGACCTCACAAATAATACGATGATTATTGTTACCAGCAACATAACTCCCTAGCCAGTAACACAAAAGGTGTCCTCAGGCTAAAGCCTGGCATCGAATTGAACGATAAATGTTATCACGCAATTCGGCGTTTTTTATGCGGGGAGCAAACTTCAGTAATTCTGGCGCAATGCACCAAGGAACTGCCTCACGCAGCCCCAAAACAATAAATTTACCGCATAATATGTCCCAAAACATTCTTCATTATTTCCTCTATTATTTTCCCATGATTATTTAATTTAATTATTTATATTTAAAACAAAAACAATAAATTTCTAGCGCCAAGGAGGGCGCGGTGCGTCAAAAAATGCGGGGTTAAAAAATGTCACATAACTCATTAAGGATCCGCGCAGAAATAATATGACCCATTGGTCATATTATTTCCTTACTATATAAGCAATTAGAATAAAATGCATGGCATTTTATTCTTGCGCGGGTCCTAATACCAGCATAGCGGGGAATCTGGGTAGATACTGTATTTGTTCACAGTTTCTCATCAATATCGTGATTCGCCCCATGACACACGAAAACGGCTCCTCGTTTAGCTGTCTTTTTAAGCAGTTCCAAAGAGATTGAATGGTAAAATGTATAATTAGAGTCTGTCCATAATGTAGACACATTATGGACAGACACCCTTGAAAATTATTAGAATGTGGACGCATTCCGAATGAACTCAATTTATGATCATTTTTCTTCGCGCCGCATGGAAGCGGCCCGGCCTAAGGTTCCGGCGGCACCCGCATTTTCCCCTACCCCGCGCGGACCGCCTCCCCGAAGTATCCCGCCTCCTTCCCCTCTTGTCAATTCGCCGTCTTGACATCCATCCCTCTTTCCAGCTAGGATTTAAATCTACGCTGGAGCGGTGTCCGAGTGGTTGAAGGAGGCGGTCTTGAAAACCGTTGTGCCGCAAGGCACCGGGGGTTCGAATCCCCCCTGCTCCGTGTTCGAGAAGGTTTCCGGGGGGATTCGAACCGGAGCGCCCGCCGACCAGGGGGAGGAAAAGGCGCCACGGATGGCGCCGGCAGGGCGCGGAGGCGGCCTGGAGGGGCCGGGCAGGAAGCACGGGCCCGTAAGGCGAATCCCCCCTGCTCCGAGTCCAAGAAGGTTTCCGGGGGGATTCGAACCGGAGCGCCCGCCGACGCCTTGCATTTTGGTCACACTCAATTGACAAAGAAGGGTATTTCGGTATAACTTGATCCCGTTATAAAGAACGGGCCCGTCCCCGGCTTTTATACCTGGAGAGATGACCGAGCGGCCGAAGGTGCACGATTGGAAGTCGTGTGTACCCGGAAGGGTACCGAGGGTTCAAATCCCTCTCTCTCCGTTGGCAATAGCGCGGTTTGGCAAAAGCCGCGCGGCGCGTCCTGCCCTTAACCGCCGTTACTCCGCTACCCCAGCGCCACGTCGAGGATCATCATGAGCAGGAAGCCCGCCATAACGCCCATGGTCCCGATGTTGGAATGGCTCCCCAGGTTTGCCTCGGGGATAAGTTCTTCCACCACCACGTACATCATCGCGCCTGCGGCAAAGGCCAGAAGCCAGGGCATATAGGGCGCGATCAGCGCGGCCAGAAAAACCGTTATAATGCCGAAGACAGGCTCAACCGCGCCGGAAAGGCAGCCGAACAGGAAGGATTTTGCCGCAGGCATCCCCTCCTGCCTTAAAGGAATGGATATGGCCGCGCCTTCGGGGAAATTCTGTATCCCGATCCCCAGGGCAAGGGCGATCGCGGAGGCGTACAGGCCCGAGTTTTCGGGACTCTGCACGGCCAGCGCGAAGGAAAGGCCGACTGCCATCCCCTCGGGGATATTGTGCAGGGTAACGGCCCAGACGAGCAGGGTCGCGCGCCCGGCCCGGGAGGGGATTCCCTCCGTAGTATTGGACGAGGGGTGCAGATGGGGGATAAGCCGGTCAAGGGCGTACAGGAAGAGGACGCCCAGGATAAACCCGCCGGCAGCGGGAATCCAGCCCGGCTGCCCCCGTGCTTCGGCCTGATCTATGGCAGGGGCAAGCAGCCCCCACATGGAGGCGGCGATCATCACACCCGCCGCGAAACCGAGGAAAACCTTCTGTACACCCTCGCCTGCGGCTTTGCGGAAAAAAAAGACCATGGCTGCGCCCAGGCTGGTCATCAGGAAAATAAACCCGGTCCCGCCCATCACCCAAACCCATCCGTCTGTGACGCTCATGTATTTCCCCCGCTCCGTGCCTGACGCCGACGGGCCAGACACCGCCAGCCGTTTCCGCATGGTCAGTATGCGGCATTTCCGGCGCGCTTTCAAGATACGGGGCGCGTATCGCGGGAGCGCGTATCCCGGGGCGGCTGCGGCGGCTGCCGCTGTAGCGGGCCGTTTGGCGCGCAGGGGCAGCCCGCCGGCTCATTCCGGTTTTTTAACCACTATCCCGTAGGCCTTCACCTTGTTGAGCAGGGTCTTCCGCGTAATGCCGAGTTCCCCGGCCGCCCTGGTGCGGTTCCCCTTGCAGCGATCAAGCGCTTCCAGTATGGCCTCCTTTTCCCAGCTTTCAAGCGGTCGGGGAGCGCCCGCCCCTGGTCCCGGCGTTCCCCCGTGACGGCGGCCGCCGCTGCCGTAAACCCGGCCCGCCTCCGCATCCGTTCCCGCAGGCGGGGAATACCCGGCGTTTTCCGCCCCCGCCTCCGGAACTTCAGCGTCCCCCAGGCCCGCCGCCCGGTGAAGCTCAATATCCCCGGCCCCGATCACGCCCCCCTCGCCGTAGATAAGCGCCCGTTCCAGAATGTTTTCCAGTTCCCGCACATTGCCGGGGAACGAATAGCGGGAAAGTTTTTCCAGCGCCTCCCTGCTCAGCTTCCGGGGCGCGAGCCCCATGCGGGAACCAAGGACGCGGAGAAGGTGTTTCGCAAGCGGAGGAATATCCTCCCGCCTGTCCCTGAGGGGCGGGACGATCAGCCTGAAAACGTTGAGCCGGAAGTAAAGGTCCTCCCGGAAAGCGCCGTTTTTTACCATGGTTTCCAGGTCCCGGTTTGTCGCGGAAATAATCCGGGCGTTGACCGGAATGTCGCCGGCCCCCCCGAGCCGCCGGATCTTCCTTTCCTGGAGCACCCGCAGCAATTTTACCTGCAGGGCCTGGGGCATCTCGCCGATCTCGTCAAGGAAGATAGTCCCCCGGCCCGCGATTTCGAACAGCCCCAGCCTGCGCCCGGACGCGCCGGTAAAAGCCCCCTTCTCGTGGCCGAAAAGCTCGCTTTCCATAAGCCCCTCGTGGATACCCCCGATATTCACGGCGGCAAAAGGCTCGTCGCGGTGCTCCCCCCGGCGGTGGATTTCCCGGGCCACCGCCTCCTTCCCGCTGCCCGATTCCCCGGTAATAAGCACCGTCACCTCGGAGGCGGCGATCTTCCGTATCCGCTCGCCAAGCTCCCGCATCGCCCCCGATTCCCCGATAAGCCCGCTTTCCGGCCCGCGTTGCCGTTCCTCGGTTTCGATACGGTTTTCCCGCCGCCGGTTCTCCACCAGGGAGCGGAGCCGGATCACCAGCTCGGCGGGGTCGAAGGGCTTTACCAGGTAATCCTGGGCGCCGGTTTTAAGGGCCTCCACCGCGTCGGCAATCTGGCCGTGGGCCGAAATCATAATCACCGGCGTAGTAAGGCCCTGCTGCCGCATCCACAGCAGAAGATCCTGCCCGCTCATGCCGGGCAGCCGCAGGTCCAGCACCGCCGCGTCGAAAACCTCCTGCTCAAGCCCCTGCCGGGCCTCCTCCGCAGTCTCGAAACCCCTGGCCTCTATCTTCTCCAGGGCAAGGTACTTGCCCAGGGATTCCCGGATATGCCCCTCGTCATCGACAATCAGAACGCGCATGGTTTTACACTCCGTAAAATTTCAAACTGGCAGAATCCTAAAGTTATCAAGGGGGGCCTGTTACCAGACGGGCAGCCGCAAATGCCGCAGGCCCCGTCCGGCCCCCCTGCGGCCGGGCCAGGGTCCCGGCCTACCCCCCGTACTTGGGCAGGAGAATCTCCGCCGCCACGCCGCCCCCTTCCCGGTTTTCCAGGGAAATAACGCCCCCGGCGGCCTCGACAAAGCGCTTGCATATAGTCAGCCCTATCCCCGTCCCCGCGCTTTTTTTGGTAAAAAAAGGATCGAACACCCGCTTCATATCGGCTTCCGCGATACCCCGCCCCCGGTCAAAGACCGTAATGCTGATCTTCCCGGCGTTTTCGCCTATTGCCGCGCTGACGTCCTCCTTCGCGCCGCCGCTTTCCAGGGCGTTGCGTATCAGATTCTCCAGGACCGAGCGGAGCCTGTCCGGGTCCGCGAGAACCGTCTTGTCCTGCGGGACGCCGGGAGCGGCAATATTCCTGCCGCAGAGCCGCTGCGAAATATCCCGAAGCATCTCGAAACTGTTTATTTCCTGCGGGCTCCCCTTCGCGTCCCGGATATAGTCGTTGATTCTAAAAGTCAGGCCGGAGAGGCGGTCCACTTCCTCGTTGATTATATCCAGTTCCTCCCTGCCGTTTTCCGGGTAAAGTTTTTGCAGTATCCCTGTTTGAAGCCGGATTGAAAGCAGGGGGTTCTTAATCTCGTGGGCCAGGGTCGACGCGGCGGTTCCCAGGACAACCAGGTTTTTCTGGGCCTCTATCCGGTCCCGGTATTCCCGGTTCCTCATGTAAAGGTTCCTGATGTAGAGCACAAGCGCCAGTATGACAATCGAGCTTAGCGGGAAGAGCACGGCGGTAAAAGTGATGACGCGCCAGTAAGCCGGATGCGCGATATCGATGTAAAAGTACTTGCCGCCGGACAGGGTGTTGAAAAAACCGAAACCCTGGCGGAAGATCATCATGCGGTTCTGGCCCGAGCCGTCCCCGGGCCGCCAGCTGTAGCCGGGCTCCCGCAACGGCGCGGCGGGCCGCGTGAACCGCCCGGGCTGCGGGGGATTCCCGGACGGCGGGAACCGCTCGGCGTCCGACGCCCGGCCGTGATGCGGCATGGCCCGGCCTTCCCGTTTGGGGCCGGGCGGGAAAGGCGGCGCGGGGGGGAAATTCCCGGTCCGGAGTATGAATTTTACGCCCTTGCCGCGCTTGTCGGGGATGGTGTACCGGCCGTTTCCCGCGACGCGGTGCTTTTCCAGCAGCTTTTCGTCAAACCTGTCCGGGACCGCGCCCCACTGGTAGCTGGGCCTGAGATCGTCCCCGTAAATCCCGAAACCGGCTATCCGCTCCCCGAGTACCGGGTTCGCCTCTATGGCGGAGCCGAAGTCGTCATAACTGCGCAGGCTCGTAAAGAGCGCGTTGAGAAGGCGTTCGTTGTCGTTGTCCCGGATAAGCCGCGCCCGGTCTCGCATGAGCAGGAGGATAAAAAAAGCCAGCGCCGAAAAGAGCGCCCAGCATAGCGCCGTAGCGATCCAGGAACCTGTCCGTAAGGCTATTTTCATTTACCGTTCCACTTCCCCAGGCCCGTTCCAAAACCCGGCCGGCTTTGGAAGCCCCCTTTTACATTATACCCCTTTTACCGGCCCGGTTCTTAAAAATACCAGCATAAATCGTGCCAAGCGTTTTTGAACTTGGCATATTTCTTGCTATCATTACTGGAAAGTCGTTGACTTGGTTTCTATTTTTGTTTGAGGAGCAATCGTATGAAACGATGGTTTTTGCCCGTCATTGCCCTGCTTTTCTGCACCGCCCTTGCCTTCGCCCAGGCGGGGCCCCGGGGCCAGGAGCAGCCGCCGGGGCAGCTGCCGGAGCCGCTTGTTATTGAGGGGACTTTAGGCTTTGTAAACGGCCAAATCGCCGTGGAAAGCCGGGGAACTACCTATTATGTAAGGGGCCTGGACCGCTTGTTCGGCTTTGTAGACGGCCTTAAAGAGGGCGCCCCGGTAAAACTGGAGGGATATGCCGCAGACATCTCCATAGCCCCGGAATACAAGTTCTTTCTCGCGGAAAAACTCACGTTTAACGGCAAGGAATACGGGGACCTCCTGCCCGGAAGGCACATGGCGCAGGGTTT
>JAIRRR010000033.1 GCA_031255875.1 Treponema sp. | reverse complement strand
TATTACAGGCCAGAAATGGAAGTCCGTACAGTTCGTCAAGGCCCGGACTGCCCCCGCGAACCCCCGCACGGAAAAGCAGCAAGCCCACCGCGCCGGGTTTAAGTACGCCACGCGCATTGGCGCACTGTTCCACAAGTCCCTCTACACCCTCTACAAGTGCCCCCTCAAAGGAGCGCAGACAACGCTGAATTACTTCCTGCTCAACAACAAAGGCTTCATCAACGACCCCTCCGGGGATTTGTCAAAATTGTGTTTTACAAAAGGCCCCCTACCCGGAATACAGGCCATGTCCGTATCCGTGGCAAGTTCAGACCCCCCGCCAGTAGAAGAAGCGATACCGCCGATGACCAGCAATACCTCCCCCCTCGGCTTTGCCGCGAGCGCGTCATCGACCGCAGGAGGGGAACGCTTTCACCCCTATCACGCATTTGACGGCATACTAGAGCAGCTTCCTCTAGATACCGGCACCGATTGGTGTTCCGCCTACCAAACGCCGCCTTTTGCAGATTCGCTAACTATAAAGCTCCCTTTCACATCAGTAATCGACCGCTTTATCTTTTACGGCCCCCGCCTCACCGACAGGCTGAATCACTGCCCCTCCCTCGTAACGTTCTACGGGCAGAACCCCGGCAGCCCCCCGGTAGAGCTTGCCTCCCTCTCCATTCCCTCGGTCCCCGAACAGTACGCCCAGCCTTACGAGGTAACGCCGGACGAACACCCCGCTTTTTCGTCTTACACCATAAGATGCAGCAACAGAACCACCAACCGGTATTTGCGTATAGGCCAGCTAAAAATATTCAGCCGCATACTGAACGCCTTGCGCCTCGACATCACGCCCTACGTCTACGGCAACGCCTCCCCCCATGACAGCCTCATAATAGGCGTTGTCAATCTCACGCAATACACGTACAGCCAGCTAATAGCCGAACGGCAGACAGCCAGCCATGGCCCCATCTATATCGAGAGCGCACACCAGCCCGGCGACACGCTCATCATATTTGCCGCGCTCACCGATAACGCCGGAACGGTTAGCAACAATACCAAGGCCGTTGTTGTGGCCCCCTGACGGAGATTGTCCGCATGAAGTACGACCCGAAAACCGGCGCGATGCGCGGCAAGCTCGGCGCGATTGTATTCGAGACGCGCAAAGGCGCCGTTTACGCCAGAAAGCACGTAGACCGCAACAAAAGCAGGACCCCCGCCCAGCTTGCACACCGCGCCCTCTATGGGCAGCTACAGGGCCTCGGCAGCATTTGGCAGTCGGCTTTTATCCGCCCTTACTTTTCAGGCGACACCGGGACCCAGAACCCATATAACCGCTTTATCGCGCACAATTGGGCGCAGTGGGATAAAGCAACCCCCGCTTGGCTATGCGCCGTCCCTTTTTGGGGCTACGGCACCCCCGGCCCTTTCAGCCTGGACGCGGCCCCCGGCCCCGATGCCCTCGGCCTTTCCATGTACCCCCCGCCCGGCTACGGCGTATCGACGTGCACCCCGCGCCTTTATATAATCCACGCCCTTACTTTTCAGTGGGAAGAAATATCCCTTTTCCGGTACGCCGACGACCACCACTACTTCCAGTTCCCCGGCAGAGCCGCCTACCAAGGCCGGGAAATATCCCTCCTCTTTTGGCATAACGACATACACGACAGCCGCCCTGTTGCTGATTGCCAGCGTTCCTATAGCCAGTAAGCCAGCGGCGGCGTTCAGCAAGCGGGGTTTGGCCCTAACGCTCTGTCACGGTTTATGCAATGGCGCGGGTGAGCCGCGCCGCATAAACCGCGCCAGTGCCTACGGCACCGCTTCCCCGCCCCCGGCAGTGGCAGGGCTTCCCCCCCCTAAAACTTTTACATTTTGAAGATTGGCAAACCGCTAGAACCCCCCGCCCGGTTTTTGGGTAACCGGCAGGGGCGTTTTTTGCCTTTGTCCGCGGTGGGGAACCCGGCGGGTAGTTTGCGGCCGCCGGGCTTCCCCCCCGCCTTTATGCGGCAAAAAACACAGGGGGGGGCCGTCCGTTTTCAGGGCGGCACATTTTATACCGGCTTGCCCAGCAAGCACACAGGGGGGTTGCTATGCACACCTTTTATTGCGCCTACATACAACTTGTACTACTACCCGCAAACCAGTACCGCCTCTTTACCTACGTCTACCCGGTACAGCGCCCCGCGCAGCCGCAAGGCCGCACGGCGCGTAAAGGTAACAGGTATCAGTATTGGCAGTACTACCCCACGCAGGCGGCGGCGCGGCGGGCCGTTGTCTACGCCCGGTCGCAAATAAACGCCCCGGCCCCGGCTTGTCCGCCCGGCCCGGCCCCCTCTCTCTCCCAGCTTTTTCTTGCTTTTTAGGCGGTCCGGGGCTTGCGTTTCTTTTTATTGTCGGTTATGCTTTTTGTATTGGCACTATCAACGGCGGTAGTAGTTATTCGGTTTTTCCGCAAACTCATATTCCGTATACGGCGCACGGCGTTATATACCGGGTGCCGGACGCGCCGCCCGGCGTACCGTATGGTACGCCTATAACAGCCCAGGGGTGCGCCTTATGGGTACTGTATTGCTTACGGCGGTCTCCCTTTTGGGGGCCGTAGCCGGTTTATATATCCGGCAGAAATTGCGCCGTTATTACTACGGCTCGCGCCGGTAGTTGTATAACTACCGCAATACTAGGAACAGGCGGGAAAGTATATGCCCAAAAAAGAGAAAAACTCGGTTTCTGTTTTATTCACAAACGGCTTTGTAGTTGCGTCAGACGAAAAAAGCACCCTGTTTTTCCGCGATTTTGCCAATCAGACCGTAGCCCTTGCGTATGTACCGGAAAAGGACGAAACGCAAATCGCTTTATTGGATAGGCTTATAACATTCTATCCGCAGGGCGAAGGGTATGCCTTCACAGAACATACCCTAAAAGACATTGCCAGAGCAAAGGAGGCCGCCCGGAAAAAATAGACGGCTGTTAGACATGGGGTAGGGCAGTACCGGCGTAAATCATTTACTGTTACCCTCCCTTCCCCGCGCCTAATACGGAATTATGCTTTTTTTTAGCATACAATAGTAAAAAGTAGTGGTAAATGTGTTTTTTTGGTTGACCAGTTACGCATTATGCACAGTTAAGGGCATCTCCTTCCTCCCGGCTTTTCCGCCCCTGCCGCCCGCGTCAGCCGCCGGGCAGGAGAAAGATCCCCACATGGGTGGGCCGCGAGTAAAGCGGCGTAAAATTCATATCCCGCCCGGTGGTAACAATATAAATAGAAACATAGGTATGGCGCTGCCCGGCTGTCATGGAAGCCTTGTCCACCACGTCATTGTTGATTAAGGATGCGGCGCTTCCGGAAACAATATTTCCGCTGGAATTCAGTTCGTCGGTATTGAGAAAAAGCCGGTTGGAAGGGACAGGGAAAAAAATACCGTCGCCGCCGGTACGGCGCAGAGGATAGGACTGGCCGGATGCCTGGATGCTCAGCGCCGGCGCCCCTCCCCCGGGGGAAAAATCCAGCGTAACCTGCCTGCCCAGGGACGATTCGTCTAAAACACCTTCGATGTTCGCCCCGGATAGTTCAAGGGTATAGTATCTGCGGCTCGAGAACTGGGACCCCAGATTCGTGGTGACGGTAGTGGTGCTTGAGGTATAATAAGACAGCGCGGAAAAATCATTCGCAAGGGCACTGTTGATAATGGATAGCTCGCTTGTATAATAAGGGTAGGTAGTAATTATAGTGGAATCGCTTACGTATATCCGGTAGAAAAGTGAAAAATTGGTAAAGTAATAGTATTCGGCAGTACTGAAATTGGGCAGCGCAATCGTTGCCGAAGTATTCGCCGGGCCAAGGCTGATGGCGCCCTCGTCAACAGGGTTCAGGTAGAGGTAGTCCTCCATCCCGCAGGAAGCGAAAAAAAGAAACAATCCGCAGGAAATTACGGGGATGATTCTATTCATGGAGCCTTGCCTGTAGGCTTCTTCCCGGCGCCGTGTCAGGAAGAGAGTCCCGTCAGCGCGATAATCCTGGTATTCGCGAGATTGGCCCAGATCGTGTCAAGGGGCCACTTTTCGATCAAGGCCCGGTACGCCTCAAGCGCGGCCTCCCGGTTCCCCCTCCCCTCTTCCAGCCGGCCGATGGCGAACTGGGCCTTCGACGCGCCGGGGAACGAATCGGCAAAGGCAAGCGCCTCGCCGTAATGGGCAATGGCGCCGTCAATGTCGCCGGCCTCTTCCGCGGCAACCGCCGCGTTGAACCAGGATACCGGGGCCAGATAGCCTTTGCCGCCTTTTTGGGCCGCCAGTATCCAGGCCTTCTCAGCCTCGGCCCAGTTTTTCCTGTCCGCGTGGATATCGGCAATCAGGGAATACGAGCGCGCCGAGGCAAAAGCCCCTGACTTGGAAGCCAGGGCGTCAAGGTCGGCGAGCAGCGCCTGGACATCCTCCTCGCTCTCGGGCTCGTTAATGTCAAAGCGCAGCTCCTCGAAACGTTCGCCCAGCGCCTCCGCCCGGCTGATTTCCCGGCTTACCACGCGCTCCCGTATGCTTAAACCCGCGACAATGCCGATAAGGACCGCCGCGCAGGCTATTACCACGGCAACCAGGATCTTGCGGTTTTTGCGGATGAATTCCACTACAATGTCGCCGAATGAAACGGTTTCTTTCTTTTCCTGGGCGTTCGCGTTTGCCATAATTAATTCTCCTCGGGATTTACTTCCTGCAAAAGGCGCCTTAGGCCTTGTCAAGCGTGATCTCCAATTCCTTTATTAACCGGGACAGGTAGGTTCTCTGTATATCCAGGGATTTCGCCGCTTCGGTCTGGTTCCACTTGTTTTCTTCCAGCACCTTGTGGATGTACTGGCCTTTAAAGACATTGATGGCGTTTTTCAGGCTCCGGTCCCCCCCGATGTCCCGGGTATGGAACGGATCGGACGCGGCCGGGGAACCGCTTCTGCCGGGCGAGGAGTCCAGAAACAGATCTTCCGGCTCTATCCACTTTCCCTTTCCTATTACGCACGCCCGTTCGACGCAGTTCTGCAATTCCCGGATATTTCCCGGCCAGGAATAGGAAAGCAGGGATTTCATGGCCTCGTCCGAAAAGCCTTTCAGGTCGCGCTTGGTCTTCTTTATCGCGTTTTTCAAAAAGAACGAGGCCAATTCGGGAATGTCCTCGACCCGCTGCCTGAGGGGCGGGATGAACATGGGCAGGACGTTCAGCCGGTAGTAAAGGTCGCTGCGGAACTGCCCCTCCTCTACCAGGCGCTCGATGTCCCGGTTCGTGGCCGCCAGGATACGCACATCCACGGTAACCGAAACGTCGGAGCCTACTTTTTCAAAGGTCTTCTGCTGTATTACGCGGAGCAATTTTACCTGGAGCGCCAGGGGGAGATCGCCGATTTCATCCAGGAAGATCGTGCCCCCGTCGGCCATCTCAAAGCGGCCCCGCCGGTTCTGAATGGCGTTGGTAAACGCCCCCTTTACATGGCCGAAAAATTCGCTTTCCAAAAGGCCCTCGGGGATGGCGGCGCAGTTTACCCGGACAAAGGGCTTGTGGTTCCGGGCGCTGCGCAGGTGTATCTGCTCGGCGAATATCTCCTTCCCTACCCCGCTCTCCCCCAGGATGAGCACCGAAGAATCGGTGCTGGCGATCCGGTCGATTATGGCTATCTTTTCCAGAATAACCGGGCTCTTGGCGATAAAGGGATGGTAGCCGTCGGACGCCTTGAGATGTTCCTGGAGGGTTTCGATTTTATCCCGGACCTTTTCAAAGCTCTTGGCGTTCTGTATGGTCATCGCGGCCTGGTTGGCGAAAATTTCAAGCCATTCAAGGTCGTCCTGGGTAAAAACTTTCCCGTTTTTCTTGTTTGAAAGCTCAATCACCCCGATACATTCGTCTTTGATCCGCATGGGGACAGCCATCATGCTCTTGGTGGCGTGCCCTATCTTCTTGGAAAAAGTCCGGTCGTAGCGCCGGTCGCTTTCCACGTCGTTCGCCATTATCGACTTGTTGTGCGCCGCCACCCAGCCGGGAAGCCCCTCCCCCAGTTTTATCGTGTACTGCTTGGCCTCGGTGCTGTTGGAGCCGAGTATAACGTCAAAATGAAGCTCGCCGGTCTCCCGGTCCACAAGGAGCAGGCTCGACGCCTCCCCCTCGCACAGGCGCGTGGCGGACTCGATGATTCTGGTGAGCAGCGCATGAACGTCCGTATAGTTGGAGTTGATGAGCGTGTTGATCTCTATCAGAGTATTGAATTTTTGGGCATCAATCTTTGACAGCATTCTCGTCGGACGAGGCCTTTTTCGATTCCAGGAAATCCCCCAGAGTGAAGGTCGAACCGTCCGCCTCCTCTGCCGCCATATAGCGGGAAATCTCATCCCTCTGCACCTTTTTCTGATAATCCTTAATGGAAAAAGCAACCTTTTGCTTGTCAAGCTGGAGCTCAAGCACCACCGCCTTGATCTTGTCGCCCAGTTTGTACTTTTTAAGGGCGTCGTCAGGGTTTTCGTCCCGGTTTTCGGGCAGATTGGACTTGTGGATAAGCCCCTCGATCCCGCCGGGCACCTTGACGAAGAGGCCGAAGTCGGTAATGTTGGAAACTTCCCCCTCCACAAGGGAGCCGGGCTTGTAGGTCTCCGCAAAACTCTTCCAGGGATCCTCCTCAAGCTGCTTAATCCCCAGCTTGATGCTCCGGTTTTCCGGATCAAGCCCTATAACCATGATTTCAATTTCCTGCCCTGCCTCGAATTCGCTGCCCGGATGCTTGATCTTCTTGGTCCAGGACATGTCCTCGGCGTGGAGGAAGCCGTCAATACCTTCTTCAAGCTCGATAAACGCGCCCGATCCGGTAATCTTGACCACTTTCCGCCTGAGCCTGGTCCCTGCGGGGTACTTTTCGCTGATATTGCTCCAGGGATTGGCGGTCACCTGTTTGAGGCCCAGGGAAACCCGGCCTATTTGCAGATCGTAGCCGAGGATCATGCACTCGACTTCGTCGCCTATGGCAAGGACCTCGCTGGGTTTCTGTATCTTTTTTACCCAGGAAAATTCCGAAATGTGGGCCAGGCCCTCGATGCCCTCTTCCAGCTCGATAAAGGCGCCGAAATCGGTCAGCTTGGTAACCTTGCCCTTGACTACGTCGTTGACATGGTACTTATCCGCAAAGTGCACCCACGGATCGTCGGTAAAATGCTTGAGCGAAAGGTTGATGCGCTTCTCGGCCGGATCGATGCGGATGACCTTGAGGGTAATTTCCTGGCCTTTCCTGACAAAGTCCTTGGGCCGGTTCACGTGCCCCCAGCTCATATCGTTGATATGGAGCAGGCCGTCAAAGCCGCCAAGATCGATAAAGGCCCCGAAAGAGGTAAAGCTCTTGACCGCGCCGGTTACTTCCGCGCCAATTTCAATAGTGTCGAAGAAATGCTTGCGCTTCTGCTCGATTTCTTCTTCCAGCCATTTTCTGCGGTTTACCACGATGTTGACCTTGCCGTCGGAGTAGAGCCTTTCCACGTAGAACTGGGTTTTGAAGCCCAGGAATTTTTCCGGTTTGTCAACTTTTTGGGAATCGGACTGGCTTATGGGGAGGAACGCGTGGACATCGGCGCCCAGGTTGACATCGAAGCCGCCTTTTACCAGCTTTTCGACGGTCCCCTCGACCACGGTGTGATCCTGGAATGCCTGCCGTAAATTCTTCCAGAAGAGTTTGACGTCCGCCTTTTGCTTGGAAACAATGACTTCCCCGTATTTGTTTTCCTTTGCCACCAGAATAACTGAGACGGTCTCCCCCAGCTGGGGAATTTCGGCAAATTCATCGATGGGGATCTTGCCTTCGGACTTGTACCCCACGTCAATGAACACCTGATCAGGGGTAACCTGGATTACCGTCCCGTCGATCATCTGGCCTTCTTCCAGCTGTTCCATTGTTTTGAGGTATTCTTCCTGCAACTGCGTCTGGATATTTTCGGAATCGCTGTTTTTAAGCCCGTCCGTTTCTTCCGCCGAACCCAGGTCTACAGCCTTCTGATTCGGTGCCTCTTCCTTCTGCCCCATGTTCTGTCCTTTCAGCTTTATTGTATCTATTAATCTCTCATAAACTTGGCTAATGGTCAAGTCCGATGTGTCCAAATAAACGGCCCTGTCCGCAATTTTTAGGCTTCCTTCGGCCTTGTTCCTGTCCAGCTCGTCCCGCTCCTCGATGGCCTTCTGTATGTCTTCAAGCGCGAGCTGCGATACCCCCTGATCGCGCCGCCGCCTGGCCCGGGCTCCGGGGGAGGCGTCCAGGTAAAAAAGGCATTCGGCATCCGGGAAGACCACCGTGGTCATGTCCCTCCCCTCCACTACCGCGTCGGTATCCCGGGCAATTCTGCGGACAAGGTCGTTTACCAGGCGGCGCACCGGCACAATGGACGAAAGCGGGGAAACTTCGCGGTCAATTTCGTCACTGTGGAGCAGGGAGGTCACATTTTCCCCGTCCAGGTATACGGCGTCCCCCCGGTATTCGATAGCGGCCTTCCCGGCGCATTCCAGGACTTTTCCGGTATCCGTTACCGGAATACCGCGCCTGACGCACCCGAGCGTGATGGCCCGGTACAGGTTTCCGGAATTGATATAGGTAAAGGGCCGGCCGGCCTCCCCGAGCTTCTCCGCCAGGAGCTTTGCGATGGTGCTTTTCCCCGAGCCTGCGGGCCCGTCAATCGCGATTACCATGGTAGCCTCTCTTAACGCGGCCGCCGGCCGGGCGATCTCCGGCCTTCCGGGGCCGCGCGGTTTCAAGCGCGTTTATTTCATTTTCGGCAAGGGGCCGGGATTCCCCCTCCGGCAAATCCCCCAGGCAGACCGTCCCGATGCGGACCCGGCGGAGCAGGATCGGGTGCAGGTGGAAGTGGGAAAAGACCCTGCGTATCTCGCGGTTCTTCCCCTCGACAAGCACGATCCTCAGGGTACGCCGCCCTACCCTCTCGATCTTCCGGGCCTGGTAGCGTATCCCTTCGATGGTCACCCCTTCCCCGAAGGAACGGATAAAATCGTCCGGTACAGACCCCGCAGCCTCGACGAAGTATTCTTTTTCGATGCCGGAACTGGGGTGGCTGACCTTGGCGGCAAAGGCCCCGTCGTTGGTAAAAACAACCAGCCCGCAGGACATATAATCCAGGCGGCCCACATTGTAAAGCCGCTCGGAAATTTCTTTGGGAAGAAGGCTGAGCGCCAGGGGGCGCCCCTGCGGGTCCGAGGAACTGCAAAGGTACTCCGGGGGCTTGTTGAGGAGGAGGTAGCGGTACTGTTCTTCGGCGCTGACCGGAACGCCGTCCAGGCATACCTGGTCTCCCGGGGCTACTTTTTCCCCCAGCGCGGTAACGGTCCTGCCGTTTACCTGTACGCGGCCTTCCAGGATGAGCTTTTCCGAAGAACGGCGCGAGGCTACCCCGCCGTGGGCCAGGAAAACCTGCAAACGGACCGGCCCCCCCCCTTGGCCGCCCGCCCGGGTATCCCGCGGCTTGCCCGGCCCCGCGAAACCGGGGCTATTTTTCCCCTGACAGTTCAAAGCGATCTGCCTCACTTTCGTTGAGTTTGGGAAGGTCGGCGATACTTTCCAGCCGGAAAAACTTGAGGAATTCCCTGGTAGTGCCGAACTGGGCGGGCTTTCCGGGAACGTCTCTTTTGCCCACTTCCCGGATAAGCTGTTTTTCCAGGAGCAGGCGTATCATATTGTCCGGCGCGGCCCCCCGGATAGCCTCGATCTCGCTTCGGGTAATCGGCTGAGAGTAGGCGATAATGGAGAGGGTTTCCAGCGCCGCCCTTGACAGCCTGGATTCGTTTTTTTTCCCGTAGCGGTCCTTAAGGCTGTCCCAGTACTCTCTTTTTATGGAGATCATCACCCCCCCGCCGATGCGGGAGAGCGCCAGGGCGGAATCCTCCCTCCCGTACCGTTCTCCAAGGGCTTCCAGCGCGCGGTCCACGACCGGCCTGCCCAGCCCGGAAATGCGGGACAGGGCCGCCTCGTCCAGGGGATCGGCTTCCAGGAACAAAATGGCTTCTATCAAAGCAGTCTCTTTCTCCAAGGAAATCTCCATAAAAACTAAGACGCAAGGGGTAAATTTTCCCGGGGGCGGATCTTGATATCGCCGAACATGCGGTTCTGGTAAACCTGGATCATCCGGTTTTTTACCGCTTCCAGCATCGCGAGAAAGGCGCAAATCACGTCCAGCACGGACCCGTTACGGCCCACGATGTCCGTAAAGTTGCACTCGCCCCGGGTCTCAAGCAATTCGCAGAGGAGGGTTATCTTTTCATTTACGGAAACTTCCTCGTGCATGTCGATGATCTGTTCAAGGGAAAGCCTGCCTATAAGGCTCGAAAAGGTCTTCATAAGCTCCCAGATATCCGCCTCTTCCCAAAGCTCTTCCTCGGCAAAAGGCAGGGCCCTCTGGAGTTTTTTCCGCTCGACCACCCACTCGGTCTCCCGTTCCCTTTCTTCCATCAGTTCCGAAAGTTTCCTGAATTTCTGGTATTCGATGAGCTTTTCGACCAGATCCTGCCGCGGATCTTCCGGCTCGTCATCCTGGGCAATCTCCACCGGAAGAAGCATGCGGCTCTTTATGTAGAGCAGGCTGGCGGCCATGGAATAGAATTCGGTCAGATCTTCCAGGTCAAGCTCGGCGGAATAGCTTAGATATTCCAGATACTGCTCGGTGATCTGGGCGATGGGGATGTCGTAGATGCTGACTTCGTTCTTCCTGATCAGAAAAAGCAA
Source organism: Treponema sp. (assembly GCA_031255875.1). GTDB lineage: Bacteria > Spirochaetota > Spirochaetia > Treponematales > Breznakiellaceae > JAIRRR01. The sequence goes on along the minus strand of JAIRRR010000033.1, from coordinate 257 downwards.
AAGATCCAGGGGGCCTTCGAATTCCTTGACCCTGAAACTGCGAGCCGTCCCGGCATTGATGGCCATATGGAGATAGGGGGATTCGAACCCCCGGCCTATAGATTGCGAACCTATCGCTCTACCAACTGAGCTATATCCCCGGTTTGCGTAATTCCTTGCCACGCAACGAATTACGCGAATCGTTCCTGCATCCCTTTGCAAGGGTTTGCAAATTTTACCTACGTTCCCGCCGTAATTTCAGTTACACCCCCGCGCCA
>JAIRRR010000027.1 GCA_031255875.1 Treponema sp. | reverse complement strand
CCGCCCCTTCCCGTCATTTAACCAGATCGTTAAACGCCTTTATGTGTTCCTCCAGGCCGCCCGGCCGGAAAAGCAAAGACGTTCCGGCGACAAATATGTTTGCCCCGGCCCGGCGCATCTTTACCGCGTTTTCCGGCGTCACATTGCCGTCAACCTCTATCTCAACCCGGTCCAGCCCCATGCTGTCAAGCCGTTCCCGCAGGCGGCCGATCTTGTCCAGGGTTTGGGGGACCAGCTCCTGCCCCGCGTAGCCCGGGTTGACCGTCATGATCAGCACCGCGTCAACATCGGCGAGCACCTCCTCCGCCATGCACAGGGGCGTGGCGGGGTTCAGCGCGATCATGGGCCTGGCCCCCAGCGAGCGGATTTTGGCGAGGACCCGCTGCAAGTGCCGGGTTGTCTCGGCGTGTACCGAAACATAGTCCCCGCTCCTTATGCCGAACCATTCCAGCTTGCCCCCGGGGTCCTCGGTCATCAGGTGTATGTCCATGGGAATAGCGGTGAACTGCCGGAGCTGCCGGACGGTCTCGGTGCCCAGCATAAGGTTGGGAACAAAGCAGCCGTCCATAACATCAATATGAAGATAAGGAACGCTGTTCCGCTCAAAACAGCGGATCGTTTCCGCAAGATGAAAAAGATCGGCGCACATCATGGATGGGGAGAGTTTCGGGGGCAGCATTACTTTGCCCTCTTGTATTCCCTGATCTCTTTGCGGAGCCGTTCCGCGAGGCCGGCCCGGGGAACCCGTACCTGTTCCATCGAATCCCGGAAACGCAGCGTTACCGTGTTGTCCTCTTTTGTCTGGTAATCAACGGTAACGCAGAAGGGCGTGCCCGCCTCGTCCTGGCGGCGGTAGCGGCGGCCTATGGCCCCGGCCTGGTCGTAGTCGGTGGAAAAGTCCTCCTTCAGCTCCCCGCGGATTTCCCGCGCTATTTCGGCCAGGCCGTCCTTCTTCATGAGCGGGAGCGCCGCCACGGTAACCGGGGCGAGCGCGGGGTGAAAGCGCAGCACCGTGCGCCAGTCGTCGTCGTTGCCCTTGTCGGCCACCTTCTCCTCGTCGTAGGCGTCGCACAGCAGCATGAGCAGGGTCCGGGTAAGGCCCGCGGATGTCTCGATGATAAAGGGGATATAGCGTTCGCCGCCGTTGTCCTGATCGATGTACTGGAGATCCTTGCCGGAGTATTCGGAATGCCGGGTAAGGTCGTAGCTGGAACGGTTGTGGACGCCCTCAAGTTCCTTCCAGCCCATGGGGAAGAGGTACTCAATGTCGTAGGCGTCTTTCGCGTAGTGGGCCAGTTCGTCCGGGCCGTGCTGGTGCCAGCGGAGATGATCCGTCTTAACCCCCAGCTTTTCGTAATAAGCCCAGCGCCGCTTCTTCCACTCGTCAAACCATTCCACGTCGGTGCCGGGCTTGACGAAGAACTGCATCTCCATCTGCTCGAATTCGCAGGTACGGAAGATAAAGTTTTTGGTAACAATTTCGTTCCGGAAAGCCTTGCCTATCTGGGCTATGCCGAAGGGTATCTTCATCCTGTTCGACTGGATTATGTTTTTGTAGTTTACGTAGATACCCTGGGCGGTTTCGGGCCTCAGGTAGACGATGCTCGCCTCGTCCTCGACCGCGCCGATATGGGTTTTGAACATAAGGTTGAATTTGCGGGTGTCGGTAAGCTCGCCGCCGCATTCGGGGCACTGCTTCCCCGCCAGATTTTCCGGCGGAATCTGGTCGGCGCGGAAACGGGCCTTGCACTTCCTGCAATCGACAAGCGGGTCGGTAAAATTTTCCACATGACCCGACGCCTCCCAGGTGCGGGGGTGCATCAGGATGGCGGCGTCAAGGCCGACGATGTCGTCGTGGAGCTGGGTCATCTCTTTCCACCAGTTCCGGGCGATGCGGTTTTTCAGCTCAACCCCCAGAGGGCCGTAATCCCAGGCGCCGCTCTGGCCGCCGTAAATTTCGGAAGACTGAAACACAAATCCGCGCCTTTTGGCCAGGGACGTGATTTTTTCCATAGTGGCCGGCCCCCGGTATTCGGGCAGGGCCGTTGATTCGTCGGGCATAGTATCTCCTGTTACAATTGGGTTTCCATTGGTACCGGTATTATACCCGGAAAACAGGACCATGGCGAGGCCACGCCCGCCCGCCTACCCGCCTGCCCGCCTGTCTGCCCGCCCGCCTCCCGGCCTCAGGCAGCCCGCGCGTCCCGTTCCCGGCCCGGGCGGGGCCTTCGGGCGGCCAGAGTTACGCCGGCGAGCACCAGGGCCGCGCCAAGCCACTGGAGGCGGACAAGGCGCTCCCCCAAAACGAGGAACCCCGAAACAACCGTCACCGCCGGGATAAAATTTATGAACAGGGCCGGGATTTCCACGCCCAGGGTTTCCAGGGATACGACGTAAAACCAGTACCCCAGGGCGGAGCAGGCCAGGCCCAGAAAGAGCAGATGGCAGAGGACCGCAAGGTCCGGGACGCCCCAGGCGGGAAATTCCGCCGCCGCAAAGGGGACAAAGGCGATAAACCCGAATACCGTCTGCCAAAAGGTGATATAGGTCTGGGAGCAGCGGTCAAAGAGGCGCTTGGTCAGAAAGGCGTACGCCACCCAGCTTACCGGGGCCCCGCTCATGAAAAGGTAGCCCAGGGCGCTCGGAGAACCGCCGCCGCCGATCGATACCCCGGCAATAAGCCACACCCCGGCAACCGAGACCGCCGCCCCGATCCAGCGCCCCGGCGCGATACGCGGCGGAACCGGCCTCGGCCCGCCCCCCGGCGGCCCCTTCGGCCCCCGCGCCTCCCGCAGCAGCGCCCGCCTCTGCCTCAGCCAGACAAGCCAGCCCCCGGCCCACTCGGCCAGCATAGTCAGCACAGGAATAAAGGCGCTTATAAGCGAAGCCTCCGAGGCGCTTATCCGCGCCACCCCGTTGTTCTCAAAAAAGAAGTACAGCGTAACCCCCACCAGCCCCGCGGCGACAAGCAGGGGAAGGTCCCGCGCGTTCAGCTTTTCCCCGGGCGCGTAACGCCGCTTGATAAAAAACAGGAACACCGCCGCTATCGCGAAGCGGAAAGCGCCCAGGGTCATGGGGGGAAAAACAGCCATGGTTATTTTTATGGAGACAAAGGAAACGCCCCAAAAGAGGACGCAGGCCGAGAGCGCCAGAAATGCCCTGTGCCTTTGATTCATGCCCGCCCGCGCCCCGCGCCGGCCGCCCCAGCCCCGCAAACGCAAGCGCTATTGCCAGCGCTGCCGCTATTCAAAGTCCGCCGCGCCCGGCCCCGCGTCCGCCGAATCGAACCCCGCGTACCGGAGACGGGCCCGCCTTAAAAGCCCGGCAGCCCGCCCCGGCGGGATAAGCTCGAAAGCCTCGGGGACAAAAGCCGGGCGTTTGCGGTAAAAAACGCCGATCAGGGCAAACACAGCCAGGGCCACAACGCCGCCCAGGGCAAAAGAGAGCGGGCCCTTCCAGAAGCCCAGGCCCAGGGCAGGCCAAAGGTAATTGCCGGCGCCCATACTGGCAACAAAAACCGCCGCGCAGGCGAGGAATTTCATAACTTCCCTGAACCTGAGCCGGTCGTAATCCGAGACAACGCCGACATAGTCCCCAACCCCCGCGCCGCATTTGTTCCGCGCCTCAAGCCGCACCGTTTCACAGGTCTCGGCAATACAGCAGCCCCCGCCGGTCGTCAAAAGCCGCTCAATCCTGAGCTCCGCCATATCCCCTCTCAGGGCGGTTACCTGGCCAATTTCTTTCATACCTTCATTATAACGGATTCGCGGAAAAAGATCACGCGCCGCAAACCCTTAAGGGGGGCTGTTACCAAACGGCAGTCGCCGCGCATCAGGCCGCCGTCCGCCCCCCCTGCGGCCGGGCCAGGGTCCCGGCCTACCCCCCAGCCCTGCGGCGCGAACCCCCTCCGGGGCTTCGCGCCGCCTCGCGCTTGCCCCCCTTCATCCGTGTTAGCCTGTGCCGGTCCGTGGTTAATTTTCGAAATCGGAATTACCGGCCCAAGCCCGGGGCCTTGTAGATTTCCCGGCGGTTTTCCGCCATACTGGTATCTTGACAGCGCGGCCTTGCGGCCGCTCGGGATTAAGGTGATCTTGGAGCTGCGCGTCATGTTCCGTTTGACAGCGCGGCCATGCGGCCGCACGGGATTAAGGTTATCATGGAGCTGCGCTTCATGTTCGGTTTGACAGCGCGGCCATGCGGCCGCACGAGATTAAGGTTATCATGCGAGTTACCGTACTTGGTTCAGGGACATCCCACGGGGTCCCGGTTATAGGCTGCGACTGCCCGGTTTGCAGATCCCGGGACCCCCGCGACACGCGGACCCGGGCGTCCATCTACATACAGGGGGAAGGCGGGGAGCGGGCGGTGATCGATAC
>JAIRRR010000024.1 GCA_031255875.1 Treponema sp. | reverse complement strand
CCCACTTAACGGCGCCCATCAGCATCCCTTTCCCCTGGCTGCCCGAATCCCGAATTAGGCTGAATTGCGAGCCCTGGGGGTTGTCATTCAAGGCGTATACCGCATAATAACTGCCCGATGCCGCCGCGACAAAGAGGGTGTCGTCCGTGCCGTAAATGGCGTTCGGATAAGGATGGGACGGGCGCTGAACAGATTTCCATTCGGATCCGCCTTTTTCGAGCCGCCAGTATCCGGAATCGCCCAGACTAACGCCGTTGTTTGTAACGGCGTATAAATACTTCGTGGTGGCGGCAATGTCCAGGATCTTGATCCCCGGGGGCTGGGGGGACATTTTCCGCCAGCCCCCGCCGGAGTCGGGATAAGTCCAGACCGATCCCGAAGCCACGTAGAGGGCGTCGTTAAATTTTACAAGCTGCCCGGGGCCCCCTTCTATAAGGGGGTCTCTCAGCTTGGTCTCGTATTCGACCTGGTAAAATATATCGTCCTGGCTGCACGAGGCGAAAAACAGCGCCGCGGCAAGGGGCAGGAAGAGGGGCAGCGCGCGGAAAACGGCGGCGTTGATTGCGGGTGTAATTTTTCCTGGCATTGTTTTCATGAATTCTGTCCTAAAAGTGATAACGGGCCGCGAGAGTCAGCTCGACAAAATTCCCGTAACGGTTGTGCTCCGGCCCTGTCGCCGGCCACTGGGGGACAAACCACCAGCCGGCGTTAAGGCCGAATGACCACTCGGGGTTGAAGCGCCAGAACGCGGACCCCTGGGGTTTCAGAAAAAAGCCGAAATACCCGACATTGTTGCTGTAGGTTTGCGGCGCCATTCCCACCATCAGCGAGAGCGGGAATTCAAAACGGCCGGCGATAAACTGGTAGCCCGCCTTTATTCCCATGGGGACAATGTAGAGCATATTGCCCCCCAGGGTCCCCGCGAACATCCCCTGTATCTCCCCGCCCACAAACAGGTGGGGCGAGAGGAAGTAATTAAAGGACAGCGAGCCTGTGGCGCCTATATTGATATTCCCTATCGGATAATTCTGGGCGTAGGGCTGCCAGTCGTTATTCAGAAAAAGCACCGGGAACAAAGCCCCGATCGCAATGGAAAAGGTCTTGTCCCCGGCCGTGTAAAGCGTGACCGGCCCTGAATCCCAGTCAGACTCGATAGGGACATCGTCCCCGCCGTCCCCGCCGCCGTTTTCCTGGGCGGAAACGGCAAAAAGGGATACCAGAAGAAAAAAGACCAACAGAACGGGACAGCGCTTTCGAAGCATCAAACCCATGCAAAACTCCTGTAAAATGAAATGCGGTACTACAGGTATAACAACTGGCCCGCGCCTACCGTTACCGGGAACCGGCGTTCTCTATCCCGAGGTACTCCAGAAGGATAGGATACCTGGTCAATAATTCACCGTATTTAGCCAGTTCGTCAAGCTTAAGCCGGGTGTTTACGTTCCTGGCCGCCGCTTCCCTGATATCTTCCGTCAATAATTGGCGCTGGTTGGCCAGATAATCCTGGTAGAGCAGGCGGAGGGAAGTGTATAGGGCAAAATCCGGGAGCCTGACCGTGTCCACCGTCACGTCGAGGACGCTGGCATCGGGATACGCGGCGGAAATTTCCTGTTTTAAAAGCTCCGGGAGGCCGTCGCCCAGAAGCGTTTCCGGCTCTTTCCGGTATTCGTTAATACGCCGGCTTATAAAGGTGCTGATTTGGGCCGCCAGGGAAGCCTCCAGCTTTTCCAGGTCGTCCTGCCCGGCCAGGCCCTGGCTTTCCGTCAGGGCGGGCAGGGATTCGGTTCTGACTCTGAAGGCGAAAGAGCCGTCCAGGCTGTAGGAAAAATCCGTGGTCAGTGAGGCAAAACCCCGGTATACATCCGCCGAAGGCAGGGTGCCGCTTATGCTGAAGGGCCGTTCTATCCGGCTCGGCGAATAAACTGTTACGGCCGCGTTGGTAGGGATCAGCTTGTACCAGACCCAGCGGAACCGGCCGTCCTGGATGAGCTCGGGATAAACCCCGTGGGTTTTTGTCCGCATGACCCCGTAAGAGCCGGGCGGGACCGGCAAGTGTATCCATCCCAGGAAAAAAACCGCCCCTCCCAGGGCCAAAAGCACGATGATTACAAAGATTGCCGATACGCTGGATGATTTTCTCATATTACCATTATACTAAGATAATGGATGAATCTCAACCGCAGCCCAGAGACCGTAACCCCCTGATCCTTATGCTGGTCCGGCGGGGCGTCATCTTTTTCGCCCTGATGGGCCTTTTTTCGGTGTTTTTTTACGGGCTGGGGACCGTGCAGGAATTTACCGATCCTACCCAGTTTATGCTTATCCGGCTTTCGGTTTTGTTCGGCATCCTCATCTTCTGCGGCGCTGCCTACGGGCTTATCCTGAATTTCACGTTTTTTTTCCGCTTCCGGTTCCGGAAAAAAACCGGCGCAGCCTTCGCCGGGCCCGGAAGCGGCCACTTCCATTTTTTCAGGAATCTGTGGTTTTACACATGCCTGACGCTCCTGGGCCTGCTTGTTACCCTGGGCATGGCCTTTATCCTGGCAATAACCGGAGGGAACAGCCCGCAGCTATGAAAAAGCTCTGCGCCCTGAGGGGGGCATTTTGCTGCCTTAACGAGGGGGAAGATATAACCCGGGAAACGGCCTCCTGTTACGACCGGCTTTTAGAGGAAAACCGCCTTGACGAGGGGGATATCGTATCCCTCTTGTTCTCGGTTACCCCGGATATCGACGCCCTTAATCCGGCCGCCGCTCTCCGCCGCGCGGGTAAGGGAGGGGATCTGGCGCTTTTTGTCCAGCAGGAGCCGGTTTTCCAGGGCAGCATGCGGCGCGTGATCCGCCTCCTCGTCCACTGCTACCTGGAAGAGGGAAGGCCGCCCCGCCACGTCTATCAAAACGGCGCCGAGGCCCTGCGGCCTGACCGGGCGCCGGCCTCCTCGCAGCTCGGGCCGTAAGCAGGGCGGTTTGGCGCAGCGGGCCGCCCGGCGTCAGGGATACGCCCCCAGAATCTTCGGCATACGCAGGCGCCAGAGCAGGGCCAGCCGGCAGGGTATTGTCCCGCCGGACCGGGTGACGAGCCGGGCGTCTATGATCAGTACGGGCCCCTGCTCCTCCCAGCCGGAAAATTCGATTCGGCGGATTTGATCGGGGTCCAGGCGGGGGCTGCCCTGCGGCGCGGAGAGGCTGTCCTGAGAAAGGGGGCCCGCGCGGTAAAGCAGGGCGAGGTAGCTTTCATCATCGTAGCGGCCCCGGTTCTCGGCCTCGAACTGGCTTTCCCCCTGGGCCAGGAGGAAAGCCCGGTCCGCAGCGGAAAACGCGCGGGCAAGCGCCTCCAGGTATTCCTGGATTTCCCCGGGAAGGCCCCGGGGCGGGCTTGCCGAGTAGCCGTCGGCCGGAGCTTCGGGCGGCGGGGTCCGGGGCGCGACTTCGGGAGCGACCGTTTCAGGGGGCAGGCCGGCGCAGCCCGCAAAGGCCAGCGCCGCCGCGAGCAGGGCTGGCAGGGCGTTTTTTGCAAGGGGCGCCGGGAAAAATTCCCCGCCCAAATTGAAACGATTCATGATCCCTTCGTTATACCTCTCTATCTGCGTTACGGTAACCGCAGTCAATCCGGGGGCCGCTTTGCCGGAATATCGTCGTAGCGGCCCGAGTTGTTCCAATAGGTAAGGCCGCCCGTGCCGGCGTTGCGCACCCCTTCCGTTTCCAGGCGCACGTATTCGGTGTTGTAGTACTTGCGGTCGTAGGCGACATTGAGGTAGAAGGCCTGCACGTAGGGGCGGACGATGACGCGGCCGCGGCCTATGCGGGCGGTACGCTGGGTGCCCTGGTAGTAGATGCGGTAGGGGCGCAGCTCCGCAGGGGAATTTGCCAGGAAATCCTGTTCAAAATGGCTGGGGTAGTACATGGGGCAGATCACGTCCACATAGGGGGCCATGAGTTCCACTTCCTGGCCGGTGCGGGCCCCGGTACGGTACCAGCCGTTGGCGCCGTAGATGTCCACGGAAATCGGGGCGCCGATCCGGGAGCGGATGTGCCGCAGGAAGGAGAGCATGGCGCTTTCCATGTCCATCCCGTTCTCCCGCCAGCGGTAACGGGCGTCGCCAAGGTTCTGCCCGTCTGTGGGGAAGCGGATATAATCGAACTGGATCTCGTCAAAGCCCCGGCGGTGCAGCTCTTCCGCTACAGAGGCGGTGTATTCCCAGACTTCCTCCGAGTAGGGGTCCACCCAGCGCTCGTCGTAGTAGGTGCGCAGTATTTCGTAGCCCGGTTCCGCCGAGGGCAGTATTTCCGTCTCGTAAGCCGAATTTTTTTCCCGCTCCTCGCCCCGGGGCCGCCGGGCATCGTAGTAGCCCGCCCAGGGCTTGTTGGCGCGGCCGTCCCAGACGGCGTATTTGCCCCCCTCTTTTCTCGCAAGCTCGGGGTCTTTGAAGACAACGATCCGGGCGGCGGTGTAGATGCCGCGTTCCTTCATGGCGGCCAGGAAGCTGCCGAGGTCCACAGGGCGGAATACCCGCCCTTTCGCGGCCAGATCCGGGTTTTCCGGGACAAAGCGGAGCCGGCCGTAGTCGTCTTTCATGTCGATGACCACCATATCGAGGCCGCGTTTTTCGATTAAATCGAGGTAGGGGAGGAAAAGCCGGTCTTCCATCGCGTGGTTTGCCGGCATGTAAAGCCCCTCCCGGTTCGACGCCGGGGCGGCAGCCGCGCTGCTTGTCCCTTCTTTCAGGAGCCAGAGTTCCGAAAGGGAGATAAACTCCCCCTCCGCGCCGGCAAAATAGCCGTCCTTCCACAGCCCTATGCAGGCGGCTTCCATGCCGTAGTTTTCCATGCCCAGGGCCAGGTCGCGCAGATCCGCCCTGGGCCGGAGGAGGGAGACCGGCCCGCCGGAGTTCGCCGCTTCGGCCCGGCCCATTTCCATTATTTCCCCCTCTTTCACGAATCGCAGGGTATCCGCGCCGATGCCGAGGGAATCTACCGTGCCGAATTCCGGGACGCCGCTGCCGGCGTTGCCGGTTCTGCCCGCCCAGACAAGGTCGAAGCGCTTGCGTTCCCAGTCGAGCCGGTACACCCGGGGTCTGAAGGTTTGGCCCGCGTAAACAGCCGGGGGCCCCCCCGGGGAAGCGGCGGCGACGGCGATGTCCGACACTTCGTCGCTGTTGCCGGTAGTTTCGAGCTTTTCGATTCCGGCGTTGAGTTCCGCCCACCCGGCCCCTCTTTTGCCGGGCTGGATATAGTGGATGCCGTAGGTCGAATGGGAGAGGAACACGGTAAGCTCGCCCTCCGTCGTTCCGGAAGGCGGGGCCGCGCTTCCCTCGAGCAGCCTCGCGACCGCCACCGCCTTGATGCCGTTCGTCCGGTAGGAGGGCATCCCCAGGCTCTGCCAGGAACGGCCGCCGTCCCGCGTAAGGTAGACCGTATCCTTGGTCGCGCAGACCATGGTGTCGGGATCGGCGCTGTCAATTTCAAGGTCCTTGATCTCCTGAATCACCGTTTCAAAGGACTTCTGCCCGTCCCTGTACAGTTTGATGGTTTTTACCGGGAGCCCGGTGTTCCGGGTTTCCCAGCGTACAAGGTCCCCGGAAACCAGGACCCCTTGGTCGCTTTGGATGATCCAGCGGTCCTTGCCCCTGATCAGCTTGCTCACCGATCCCCCGGTCCAGAGCGGGGAAACCGTGTCGAAAAAGCTCACCCCGTAGAGGCCGCCGGCCGTACCGGCGATAAATTTCCAGCGGGTCTGCGGCGGGACAGGCCCCGGGGTTTCCTGCGCGGCGGCAATGATTGGGACAAGGGCCAGGACGGCAAGGGACAGCATCCGGCGCACGACAGATTTACCGGCTTGCATATACGGCGAAAACCCCCGCGCAAGGGATAGAAGCGGAAATCCTTTTGGCGCAGCCAAAAGATTGAAGCGGATAGCCCGGTCCGGCCGCAAGGCGGCCGGATGCGCCCGAATCCTTCCGAATTTCATAGCACGTGTCCGTAAAATATAGAATCGCTGCCCGGCGCGAGGGCCGTCCGGGAGCATATACAGAGTTTACCGGAAAAAGCCCTTTCGTAAAAGAGGGCCGGAGAGGCGGCGGGGGCCGGCGGGCTCACAGTTTGGCGAGCATCTTTCTGACGGCGCGGATCAGGGCTTCGATGTCGTCGTCTGTGGTCGTCCAGCCCTGGGAAATGCGTATCCCGTAGAGGGCTGTCTCCCGGTCCACCCCCATGGCGTCAAGGACGGGCCGGCTTTCCCGGTGCGAAGAACAGGCGGATCCGGTGGATACCGCGAATCCCTCGTCGTCCAGGGCGCGGACTGCGGCCTGCCCCGGAATGCCGCTAAAGGCGGCCTGCAAGATGTACGGGGAAAAGCGCGTATCCTCGTCCTGCCGGTCCTCCGGGATCAGGGCGCAGCGGTCCAGCTCCCGCAGGGACCGTATCAGGAACCCGAAGCGGGCGGCGGCGGCGGCGTATTCCGCGCGGACTATTCCGATGCCGGCCCGGGCTTCCAGAATTTCCGCCAGGGCGGCCGCGCCGGCCACGTTTTCCGTTCCCGGCCGTATGCCCTTTTCCTGGCTCCCCCCGGCGCCCAGCGCCCCGGCCGGCTGCCGCAGGTACAAAAGCCCGATGCCCCGGGGGCCGCCGAGCTTGTGGGCGCTCAGGGAGGCGGAGTCGACGCCCCATTCCCCCAGGGCGACCGGGACTTTGCCTACGGCCTGGACAATGTCGCAGTGGAAGCGCGGGGGCGGCCCGGGAAATTTCCGCGCCAGGGATGCCAGGGCGGGTATGTCGCTTGCCGAGCCGGTCTCGTTGTTGACCGCCATTACCGCCGCGAGCGCCGGCCTTTCCGCCCTGCCCAGCGCCGAGGAAAACCGCTCTCCGCTGATCCGCCCGTCTTTTTCCGCCTGAATCTGCCGCGCCGGTATTCCCAGCCTTTTCAGGGCAAGGGCGTTCTCCCGGACCGAAGGGTGTTCCGTCGCGGAGTAGAGCAGGGTTCCGGGCGGATCTTTCCGCGCGAGCAGGGAATGGAGCACAATCGTGTTCGCCTCGGTGGCCCCGGAAGTAAAGTAAAGGGTTTCCGCGCCGACGCCCAGGGCTGCGGCGCAGCGCGAACGGGCGTCTTCGAGCGCCCGGCGCGCCAGGCGGCCCTCCGTGTGGGGGGAAGACGGATTCCCGAAGGGGACAGGGGGGGAGAGGCCCGCAGGCGGGGCGGTGGCGGCCCAGTCAAAATAGTAACGTTGTTTCATAGCAGCCTGTCAGGGGCGCGGCTGAAAGGCGGGCCCCAGGGCCCCTCCCGCAGACAGCGCCGTTGTTTATCCGTTGCCGCCGGCGGTTTCCGCGGGCTGCTGTTTTACCGCCCGCTGGTTCAGGAAATGGACCGCGCAGAAAAACCCAATTCCGACAACGTAGGCGATCCCCAGAAAAAAAGCGGACGGGACGCCGGGCATCCGGAGCGAGGCAAACATCAGGACGCTCAGGGTTATTTGAAGGCTGTAAAGTACCGCGTCCACGCCCCGGGCCCCGAAACCCAGGTTTATCAGCTTGTGGTGTATGTGCGAGCGGTCGGGGCTGTCGATGCGCCGGTGATCCCGAAGGCGGCGCCAGACCGCAGCGGTAGTGTCGAGAATCGGTATCATCAGCAGGGCCGCCGCGTAAAACAGGGGCAGTTTCGGCCCGGTATTCCCCCTGCCCAGCAGGGGCAGGACCGCCAGCATGAACCCCAGGAACTGGCTTCCCCCGTCCCCCATGAAGATTCTGGCCTTGGGAATGGGAAGGTTGAAAACCAGGAAACCCCCGATGATCGCCGCGAGGCAGACGCAGAACAGGACGGCGGACCAGGTATCCGCAGATGACGCGAAGATCAGGGCGTAGGCCACCGCCGCCAGGAGCGAGATTCCCCCGGCCAGGCCGTCCACGCCGTCGATAAAGTTCAGGGCGTTGGACATGCCGACAAGCCAGAACACGGTCAGGGGATAGCGCAGCCAGTTCAGATTGCCGATAAAACCGACGTTGGTAAAGAAGAGGCTGTGGAAGGTATAGTCGGGAATTACGACCAAAACGGCGGCGATAATCTGCCCGAACAGCTTGGTGCGCGGGGCAAGGGGCTTAAAGTCATCGAGAATCCCGAAGATCAGGGTCAGGAACATGCCGATAATTACCGGCAAAAAGCGAAAGCCGTAGTAGTTTTCAGAGGAACTGAAGCTCAGCGTCATCACGACAATGATGAAGGCCAGGGAGAATCCCAGCCCGCCCAGCCTCGGCACATCCCCGGTGTGGATTTTCCGCTCATCCTTCATGTCGTACCAGGAATGCAGATGGGACAGGCGCAGCACGACCCCGACCAAAAGAGTTGACAAGGTGAAGGAGATCAGCGCTAG
>JAIRRR010000009.1 GCA_031255875.1 Treponema sp. | reverse complement strand
TTGTATTTCTGTTTTTCTTCCTCTTCCGGAGGCTGAAAATGCTTATCCTCCTGCGGATAGGGTTTTCCTGCTCCTGGATGTCCCTGCTCTACGTCGCCGCCCTGTTCCTGTCGGTCATTGCCGGGGAAGCCCTCCTCTACGCCTTTGCCGCGCTTTTCCGGGTCCCGCTTCCCGCGCTGCCGCTTGGCCGCCTCTATACGGTCATCGGCCTCGCCTTTTTCGCGGGGATTTTGCTCTTCTGCGCCGTTCCGTTGTCGCTGCTCTCCCTGATCTGGATTAAGCGGCGGGGAGGGTTTTACGGCTTTACCGCCATCTGCTTTTCAGTCGTGCTGCTGCTCTTGGGAAGCATGACGGACATTACCGCCGCGCCGCTTCTGACCTGGATGCTGGTCTGCATCTCCCTGGCAATGATCTGGCCCCGCGCCCTGCCGGCGTTTATCTTTTCCCTGGTCCTTACAGTGCTGCCGGTGATCACCTTTAATGACGCGTTCGGCAACGGGGCGCTTTCCCGGCTTTTCCTGTCAAATTTTGCCCTGTCGGCCCTCACGGTAACCCTGTTCGCCTTCCCCCTCCTGCTCTCCCTGATGCGGGCAGTGGTGTTCGCCGTACCTTACCGGATACGCAAAAGACCGGCGTTCTTCTTTGCCAGGCTGGGGCTTTTTGTTCTCTGCGTAATGGCCCTGGCGGTCTGCCTGGCCGGCGCCTGACCGCTCAGTCCGCCCAGCGGATCCGGAGGCGCACGGGTTCCGCCGCAGTAAGGACGTCGCCCATGGGGGCTGAAAAGACCGCCTTCCTGCCGCCCCCGAAAGTCCACCCCCGGGGAAGCGATTCCGTTTCATGTCTCCGGCCGTCCCGGTCGACAAGGAAGATCTCCGCTTCCGCGCCCGTATCGAAACGGAGTTCCAGGGAATAGGGAGCCGCCGCCTCGGCGGCAAATTCCGCAAGCAGGGGGTCCGCCGCCCCTTCGTCGCTGCCAAAATCCAGGGCGAGCAATTTCCCGCCGTCTCCGGAAACAAGGCCCGCGCCCGCCCCCAGGGCGTCGAGGAATTTGAGCAGCGCCCCGGTATCGCCGAAATTGAGCCTGGCCTTGCTCACGACATCCCCGCCCTGCCTCTTCGTGCTGAAAGAAGCCATGCGCATGGAGGGAATACGGGCGACGGTCCGCTCAAAATCCGCCCTGCCGACCGGGACCGGGAGCCAGCGGGCGTTGCCGTCAAGTTTTCCCAGCGCTTCCAATTCGCCCGACACCCTGTATTCAAGGGTAATAAACCCCGAGCCGTTTTTCCTGATTGTAATGTCCGCGCTCACGCCTATACAGGAGCCGAAAAAGAAAACCAGCAGTAAAGCGGCTCCGGTTTTTATGAACCTTTTTTTTGCCATAACGTTTTAAAATTCCTCGGAGTAAATTTTCATATCATGGATGCGGATCGGCATCTCGTCTTCTATCATCTTAAAAGCCTTTTGCAATACCGTCTCCCCGAAATCCCTGGAGTTGGAAACCAGCGCCCCCCCTATTTGCCCGAAGGAGAGGGAATCCTGAAGGTCCACTTCGGCGGCGCTGATGCGGAAACGCCTTACAAGCCTGTCCTTGACCGAGCGGATGATCCGCCTCTTGTCTTTTATGCTTTCCGCGTCGGGAAGTTCAAAAACCAGCTGCATCATGGAAACTACCACGGGCTGTCCCTTCAGGCGTCCTGCCCGGCAGAAATCCGGGGGATTTCCGGATTCTCAGGCTCCCCGTCTTCGCCGTTTTCTTCCCCGCCGGCATCCCCGCCGCTTTCAATACCCGAAATGATGCGCCTTATTTCTTCTTTTTGCGCCTCGTCGATCCCCGGTTCCTCAAGTACCGCCTCCAGCGCGGGAATATCGTTAAAGCCTTCCTCGACCGCCCGGGAAAGAGCCGTTATCCCGCTGTCGCTGCCGGCCTCGGCGATGAGCAGGAGGCGCGCTATAGTGAAGAGGATCTGCGGCCTGGCAAGGCCCCCGTCCGCAGCGGAACTCCCGCCCTGGGGAATCTCGTTCAGCACCGCGCGGTATTCTTCCAGGGCGCGGGCGTAGAATTCGCTTTTCTCCAGGATTTCGGCGTATTCAAAGCGCACTTTGTTGTCCGGCTTTACCTGGAGGTAGCGGTCGAAATTGTCCACCGCCTCTACCTTGCCCAGCTTTGCCTGGATACGCGCCAGAAGCAAAACAGCGTCGCTGTTGGCATCGATAATCAAATCGTATTTTAAAAGGACCTCCTCCGCCCTCTCGTTTTTATCAAGTGTGAAGAGGACCAGGGCGTAGTTGTAGCCGTCGTCGTAGCTTTCCGGGACCAGGCGCAGCACCCGGCCATAGTATTCCTCCGCGCCCTCGATATCGGAGAGTTTTATCTTGGTATACGACGAAGCCCTGAGCGCCAAAATGTTTTCGGGATCCCGCTCCAGAATCTGCTCAAAGTACTTTAAGGCTTCGTTATAGCGGCCGCGTTCAAAAGCGATGCGTCCCAGGTTGTACTCCGAAGCGATCTTGGTTTTATCCACGCGCCTGGCCCGGCCAAGCCACTGTTCCGCTTCTTCGTATCTGCCCAGATCGAAATACGCCATGCCCAGCGTATAGTATTCCTCCGCCGAGGCGACCAACCGGGCCGACGCGCAGGAAACGCTGCCGAACGAGAAAACCGCAGCCAGGGATGACAGCAATACTGCCCGCAGAGCCGGTTTCATTTCTGGACGCCTAAAACGGTTTCCTCTATTTTTCGAAGCTGCGCCCGGTAAAGCCGGGCAATGCCCGAACCGTAGTCCGCGACAAGCTGGATCATGTTGCGGGGATTCTGGTCCGTGTCCCGCCCGTTTATCCTGTCGCCCGCGTCCCCCAGGCCCGGCAGTATGTAGGCCATCTGGTTGAGCACCGGATCCATCCACAAGGTGTAAACCTGGCAGTTCTCCAGCGCCCGCACGGAACGGAGCGCCCCCTTGAGCGCGGAAATGACGTTGAAAAACTGCACCGATTTCGGCTTTACGCCCTGATCCAAAAGATATTTGACAACGGTAACCAGGCTGCCCCCGGTGGCGTTCATCGGATCGGCAAACACAAGGTCTTTGCCGTCGAGGCTTTTCAAATCAAAGTAAGAACGATCCAGGTCCAGGATATACTCCATATCGGCCTCGTTTTTCCGCTCGTCCCGTTTAATACGGAACAGGGCGAAGGGCGTTACATAGCCGTGCGAGGAATACTCCTCTATCTCCTTGGACATGATCATGGACGGGAGCAGCGCGCCCCGGAGCATGACGCACATCACCGCGTTTTCGATTTTATCGTCAATATTCGGGATTTTGTGTACCGCGAAATTTTGTACCGGGACGGTTACCGGGGTCTGTACGATGAGGTAGTTCTTGTTGGAGACCGAGGCACCGCCGTAGGCCAGCTTGAAGAGCATTTCAAATGCCCGCTGGATATAGTAGACGAATTCTTCCTGCCCGGTCCTGATATCCCGCAGTTTGGCGATAAGCCGGGAAACCTCGGCGTGGCTTTCGTGGGGCATAAGAAAAGAATACACGTGGATACCCGGCTCCGTCTTGCAAATTTCCTGCATCAGATCGCCCATTTCGTTGTAGTGCCGGATAAGGTTTTCCTCTTCCTGTTTCCGCGCGGCTGCGGACTGCGTGGAAGACAGAAGGCTGAAACAGGCCATCACTTCCCGGTAAAATCTGTCCATGCGGGCGATGTGGTCTTTATCGGAATCGGTAAGAAATCCGTCGAGATCCTCGGCTTTGAGAATAACGGTACTCATAAATTAACCCCCTGTTCCGCAAGTGTATCACGAAACAGGGACAAGAAAAAGCCGTCGGGCCGGATTTTACCCGCAAGCCCCCTGCGGGCGCTTCCCCGGCGGGGGCCTCCGGAACCGGAACTCCCCCTACGGCATTTCCACCGCCCGTTCCAGGTACGGGCTGCGCAGCTGCGCTTCGGCCCGGTTCCGCCATTCCCCGGCGTCAGGGCGGCGGGAAAGGAAAGCCCAGAAATCGCGGGCGGACGCCGGTTTCCCGTTGCCGTATAAGGCGGCGCCCAGATAGTACAGGGTTTTAAAATAATCCGTTTCTTCAAAAAAAGCGGCAAGAGGGGGCCGCGCGGCAATTTCATTTAAAAGATCGTCCAGGGTAGTAAAACTATAGTCAAAACGCCGCCTGATAATCTCGTCGATAAAAATCGAATTCTGAATCAGAAACACAAACATCAAATGTTCCGCCGCGTGGACATAGCGGCTGGAAGCGTAGTAATAGTACCCCAATAATTCATGGGCCCGCAGTACTTTCTGGTTATTGTGCCGGTACAGGGTAAGGAAACGGTTTATGCGGTTTCTTTCGTTGGGATCTTCCAGGGTGCGGGTCATGGCGGCGCGGAGAAAACTGTCGCCGCTTTGCCCCCACAGGGCGTCTTCCCCGAGTATTTCCAAAAGCCGCGCTTCCATCTCGTTGTATTCCTGCCGGACGCGGTGTATATCGGCCATCTTGTACAGTATTTCCGTCTCAAACCCCGATTCCGCAAGGGCGGCCTTCTGCTCGTAGGCCTTCCGGTACTGACCGATCGCTATGCCAAGCTCCCCCTCGGCGCGGTAGGTTTCGCCTATCCAGTATTCGGCTTCCGGGTAGTCCCTGAGCCGCCTCAGCACGTCGAGGGTTTTATAGGCGGAATTGCCAAGGCTTTCCCGGCCCACCCGGTAGTAAACCTCCTCAAGCGCCCGGGCCGCGCTGACTACATGCTTGTCGGCAATATAACGCTCGATAAAGTCGAGGTTGTCTCCCAGGCGGCGCACTTCGGAGATCGAGAGGAGGTTGATCATATCCTGTTCCAGGCGGGCGTATTCGGCCCGCCTCTGATTCCGGGCCTCCTCGAAGGACAGAAGCGCCTCGCCGTACTCGCCCGAACGGAAGTAATTCTTCCCCTGCTCCATGATGAACCAATAGGGGCGGGCGGCCTGCGCGCGGGCCGGGGAAAGGGATACGCTTAAAAAAAATACAATGAGAAGGCCGGGGGCGTAAAAACGACGGCCCTCCGCAGCCAAACCTCTAGCAGTTTGTTGCGCTTCGCGCATTAAAACCTCCAAAAATCGCCGATTAGGCGATTCTTTGCCCCGCAAACTGCGTCGAACCGAAGGTTCGCAGGACGCCGGATAATCGGGATTTTTGCGTTATTGGCGGCGC
>JAIRRR010000086.1 GCA_031255875.1 Treponema sp. | reverse complement strand
GGACGAAAGGAATGCGCTACAGGCAATGGAGGGCATGGGGCTGCCCAAAAGCTATAGCGCGGTGATTGTATTGACTGGATTAAAAATGTTTCTTATAATTATCTTACTTGAGCATAGCAGGACCAGGGCCTTCCAGGCCGGAGACCTGGGGCAGACTCTCATCAGCCGCTGAAAGCTCTTGAACAAATCGCGGCTTCCGGGCCGGGGCCGGCAGGCGAAGGGTTCGGGTATAAGGCTGCGGCAAGCCGCCGAATCCCTGTTTGGTGTAGCGGATGCCGCGTTGGCGCGGCTTGAAGAAGATTCGGCCCTATAGCTCAATGGATAGAGCACTGGCCTTCTAAGCCAGCTATGATGGTTCGATTCCGTCTCGGGTCATAGCAGCCTGTTGCAAAACAAACGGATCAATGGCTCAAACGACTGACGGCGCGGACGAATGGGAAAACAGGCGGAAAAGCAGAAAAAAGACCGAGAGATAGGCTTGCGCTGTTTCGTCCGTGTTGATCCGTGGTCATTATTCAACCTTTATAAGCCGGAACGATAGCTGCGCGGGTACGCAAGGGCGCTCTATGCGATACTATATATAGTGTTATAATATTTTATACATACTGTATATAGTGTATATAAAAAATCCAAAAAAATCTGTATATACTACATAGAGTGGCATAAGGCCGCAGATCCGCCATTGCAGGGGGGCGAGGGCGAAGGGATGCGGAAAGGACGATTCGCCCTGCCGGGGCGAGTTGAAAATCTGCGGGAAATGGCGCATACTGGCCGGGGGGCGTTACGGGGGGTGTCCCCCCGTAGAGGGGGGCGCCCTGCGGCGAAGCGCGGGGCAGGGGGGAGGCTTCCCCCCTTGCGCTGTTTATACTTACGGAGCAGGCTGTGGGCGGGGAATTTACCCATTTTGACGGGAAGGGCAACGCGATAATGGTGGACGTTTCCGCCAAGGAAGTGACGGAACGGTTCGCGGCTGCCGGGGGGAGCATCACGGTGAGCGGGGAAACCTTGTCCGCTATCCGGGGCGGGAAGGTGAAGAAGGGCGACGTGCTGGGCGTTGCGCGGATCGCCGGGATCATGGCTGCGAAACGGGCGGCTTCCCTTATACCTCTGTGCCACCCGCTTGCCTTTGATTCCTGCGCGGTTGATTTTACCCTGGGCGCGGATAAGATCGAGGCGGTCTGCACGGTAAGGCTGTCCGGGAAAACCGGCGCGGAGATGGAGGCCCTTACCGGGGTGTCCGCAGCCCTGCTTACTATTTACGATATGTGCAAGGCCCTGGACCGGGCTATGGTGATAGGCGATATACGGCTTTTGGAAAAATCGGGCGGCAGGAGCGGCCATTTCAGGCGGGAAGCATGAAGCAGGGACCTTATGATAATTGATCCTTCGGGCAGGGCGCTGGACTACCTCAGGCTTTCCCTTACCGACCGCTGCAATCTGCGCTGCGTCTACTGTATGCCGGAGGAGGGGGTTGTCTGGAGGCCCCACGCGGAAATGCTGCGCTTCGAAGAATCGCTCCGCCTCTGCCGCATACTTTGCGCCCTGGGGATACGCCGGATCAAACTTACCGGGGGAGAGCCCCTAGTCCGGCGGGGCCTGGAAGGCTTTATCCGGGAACTGCGGGAAATCCCCCTGCTTGAGGAAATTACCCTTACTACCAACGGGCTGCTCCTGGCGGAATTCCTGGACCGCCTGGGCGGCGATGCCCGCGCCCTCCTGAACGGGGTGAATATAAGCCTCAACAGCGCCGGCGCGGAGAATTACGCGCGTATCGCCCGGCGGGACCGGCTTGGCGCGGCTCTTGCCGGGATGCGCCGGGCCGCGGGGGCCGGGATCCCCGTCAAGCTGAACTGCGTGCCTCTGCGCGGCTTTAACGAACAGGACCTGGCCGCGACGGCTATGCTGGCGAAGAGCGAGGTAAGGGCGGTGCGTTTTATAGAGCTTATGCCCCTGGGCGCGGGGGCTTCCCTGGAAGGCGTCCCGATGGCCGAGGTGCTGGCTATTCTTGAGGGGGAATTCGGCGGCTTCAGCCGGGACTATTCCCGGGTCGGGAACGGGCCCGCGGTGTACTATACGGTTCCCGGGTTCGCCGGGAAGATCGGCTTTATCAGCGCTATAAGCGAGGCTTTCTGCGCCGGATGCAACCGCCTGCGCCTGGGCGCCGACGGGCGGCTGCGGGCCTGCCTTGCAAGCGAAACCAGCGCGGACCTCCGTTCCCTGCTCCGTTCCGGGGCCGGGGACGGCGAAATAAAAGACGCCGTGCTGCGTCTTGCCGCGAGCAAGCCTGCGGCGCACGGTTTTGCCGGCCCGGCCGGAAACGCGGGGGCCGGGAGCGCGGGAGCCGGGGAAGCGCAATGCGGGGAAGGCGGCGGGCTTTCCTCCGGGGAACAACGGCAGATAACGGACGGTATGTACCGGATTGGAGGATAGGGCGATGGGAAGAGTACTGGCTGTTTGCCTGAGCGAGGCAAAGGGTACGGCGAAGCGCAATGCGGGGAAGGCCGAGTTTGTCCCGGATCACGGCATACAGGGCGACGCCCATGCGGGGAAATGGCACCGCCAGGTGAGCCTGCTCTCCCACGAAAAGATAGAGGCTTTCCGCGCGTCCGGCGCCCGCGTGGAAGACGGCGCGTTCGGGGAGAACCTGGTGGTGGAAGGCATAGACTTTTCGTCGCTGCCCGTCGGGACCGTGTTCCTCTGCGGGGACGTGGTCCTGGAACTGACGCAGATCGGCAAGGAATGCCACCAGCACTGCGCCATATTCCGGAGCATGGGGGACTGCATTATGCCCAGGGAAGGGGTTTTCGCCCGGGTTGTCCGGGGCGGCACGATCAGCGCGGGGGACGAGCTTTATGTCCGGTAACGCCGGCGGGGCCGCCCCCTTCCCCTACCGGGCGGGGATCGTTGTCGCGAGCGACAAGGGCTCCCGGGGCGAGCGGGAGGACAGGAGCGGGCCTGTCATACGCGCCCTTCTGGAGGCCCGGGGCTACGCGGTAACGAGCTACGCCCTGCTTTCCGACGACCAGGAGGGGCTTGAGACGGAGCTGAAGCGGCTCTGCGACGGCGGGCTTGCGGACCTGGTCCTGACTTCGGGCGGGACGGGTTTTTCGCCCCGGGACCGTATGCCCGAGGCGACGGCGGCTGTGGCGGAGCGGCTTGTCCCGGGCATAGCCGAGGCAATGCGCGCCTACAGCCTGGGCATCACCAAGCGGGCCATGCTGAGCCGGGCGGCAGCGGCCATCAGGGGTGCGTCCCTCATCATCAACCTGCCGGGGAGTCCGGGGGCCGTGCGGGAACACCTTGAATATATTTTGCCCGAGCTGGGCCACGGCCTGGATATTCTTACCGGCCGGGACGGGGAGTGCGCGGGAAAATGAGCGGTATGAAAAAATTCGCCGTTGAAGAGGCGGTGGGCCACGTGCTCGGACACGATCTGACCCGTATTGTGCCCGGGGAGATGAAAGGCCCCCAGTTCCGCAAGGGCCATATTATTCAAAAGGAAGACATTCCCATGCTCCTCTCCATGGGGAAGGAGCATATCTACGTCTGGGAAAAACAGGCGGGAATGTACCACGAGGACGAGGCGGCTGAGGCGCTGTTCGGCCTCTGCGACGGCCCCAGCGTCGGCCGGAAGGGGCCGGCCGAAGGGAAGATAGAGATACTCGCCCGCTTCGACGGCCTGCTGCGCCTTGACGCGGACCGCGTTACCCGCATAAACGGCCTGGGGGATCTTATCATCGTAACCCGGCACAACAACAGCGCGGTAAAGGCCGGGGAAAAAATCGCCGCGGTCAAGGCCGTGCCCCTGGTGATAGCGAAGGCCCGCCTTGACGAGGCCCGTGCAATCGCCGGTGCGGGCGGCGGGGCGCCCCTGCTCGGCGTGCTGCCCTACAAGCTGGGGAGCGCCTGCGTCGTCACCACCGGGAGCGAGGTCGCCAAGGGGCTTATCGAGGACCGCTTTACCCCGGTGGTGGAAAGGAAACTGGCCGCCTTCGGCATCAGCCTGAAACGCCGCATCGTGACGGGCGACGGCGTGGAAGAAATAGCGCGCGCCATCGGGGAAGCGCGCCGGGAAAAGCCCGATCTTATCCTCTGCACCGGCGGCATGAGCGTTGACCCCGACGACAACACCCCCGGCGCGGTGAAAAAATCGGGCGCGGAAATAATAACCTACGGCGCGCCGGTCGTGCCGGGCGCCATGTTCCTCCTGGGTTATTACGACGACGGCACGCCCGTGGCCGGGCTCCCCGGCTGCGTCATGTACCAGGGGACAACCGTCTTCGACCTGGTACTGCCCCGTATCGCGGCGGGGCTGCGCCTGGCACGGGAAGACTTCGCCGGCTTCGGGGTAGGCGGCCTCTGCCTGGGCTGCCCGGAGTGCCGCTACCCGGTATGCCCCTTCGGGCGCTGATTGGCGGGCATGATGCCGGGGCAGGCGTTCGCGGGCATGAAGGTCGTGATCATGGGGCTGGGGCTTCACGGCGGGGGGCTGGAGTCCGCGCTCTACCTGGCGAAACAGGGGGCCGCGCTTACCGTTACCGATCTGCGCGATGAAAAGACCCTTGCCCCGTCCATCGAAAAGCTGGAGGCCGGGAACAAGTACCGGATACGCTACGTCCTGGGCCGCCACGAGGAGGCGGATTTCAGAAACGCGGACATGGTGGTAAAGAACCCGGGCGTCAGGCCCGATTCCCCTTACCTCCGCCTCGCCCGGCGCGTCGAAACGGACATTTCCCTTTTTTTGGCGGATAACCCCGCCCGGCTTGTCGCGGTGACCGGCTCCAAGGGGAAAAGCCAGAGCGCCTCGGCCCTTTGCCGGGTTCTGGGCGAGGCCCGGGAAAAGGGGCTTCTGCCGGGCCGGGCCTTTCTGGGCGGGAATATCGCCGCCTCCCCCCTGGGCTTTCTCGACCGGCTGCGCCCGGAGGACGACGTGGTGCTGGAACTTTCAAGCTGGCAGCTCGGGGACCTGAGAGGCCGGGCCCTCCTCAAACCCCGCGCCGCCCTGATTACTTCCATCATGCGCGATCACCAGGACCGGTACGGCTCCATGGAAAGCTACGTGGCCGACAAGCGCCTTGTCTACCGCTGCCAGGACGGCGCTTCGGTGACCGCCGCCCGGGATGACGCCTGGGGCCGCTCCTTCCTCGCCGAAACGCCCGGCCGCCCCCTGCTCTGCGCCGGGCGGCCCCTGGCGGAGGCCGTTGCCGGGGCCTGGATCTCCGGCCCCGGGGAGGCCGGTTACGCCCGGCCCTATGAAAACACGGGCGGCGCAAGCGCCGTTTCGCGCAGGATACTGAAGGTGGTCCCGGAAAAAGTCCTGGTGCCGGGGTATCACCAGAAAAAGAACCTCCTGGGCGCGGCGGCAGTACTGCTGGACCTGGGCCTTGACAGCGAATTTATCGCGTCGGGCCTGGGCAGTTTTCCGGGCGTGGAGCACCGCCTGGAATTTTTCCGCGAAAGGGAGGGGGCCCGCTATTACAACGACAGCGCCGCTACCATTCCCGAAGCCGCCGCCGCCGCGATAGATTCTTTCGGCTGCCGCGTGGTGCTGGTTACGGGCGGCACGGACAAGGACCTGGACTTTTCCCCCCTGGCGGAGGCGGCGTACCGGGCGCGGGACCGCCTTGCCGCGGTTGTCCTGCTTGCCGGATCGGGCAGCGAAAAACTGCGCCCCCTCCTTGAAGCGGCGGGGCTGGCCTGCCTGGGGCCTTTTGACGGGGCGGACGCTGCGGCCCGGGCGGCGGCGGAACAGGCCCTGCCCGGCAGCGCGGTAGTACTGTCGCCGGGCTGCGCCTCGTTCGGGATGTTCCTCAACGAATTTGACCGGGGCAAAAAATGGAAGGAAGCGGTAATCAGCCTTGGACCTTGAATTTCTTGAACTGCGGGCCGCCGTCTTCCGGGAAATACGCTCCTTTTTTGACAAAAGGGCCTACCTGGAAGTTGACACCCCCGTCCTCGCCCCGGACCTGATCCCCGAAACCTGCCTCGAAGTCTTCAGGACCGAGTACCTGGCGCCCGGAGGGAAGCCCCCCAGGCCGTACTGGCTCGTGCCCTCCCCCGAAATCTGGATGAAAAAACTCATCGCGAAGCACGGAAAAAGCGTGTACCAGATATGCCGGTGTTTCAGAAACGGGGAATCCTCGGGATTCCTGCACAGCCCGGAATTTACCATGCTGGAATACTACACCGTGGGCTTCAGCTACCTCGACTCGCTCGAACTTACGGAGGAACTTTTCGCCGCGCTCAGGCAGGCCCTGTTCCCCGGAAACGGCCCCCGCGCCCAGAACCCGGAGGCGGGCTTTTTGCGGATCAGCGTGGAAGCGGCGTTCCGGGAATTTGCCGGAGTGGACCTCTACGGCGCGGCGGCGGCTGGGCGGCTGGGGGAGGAAGCCCGGCGGCTGGGCCTGGAAACGCCGGACGGCCTTGACGACAAAACAATTTACGACCTCATCTTTATCCACGCGGTGGAACCCAGGCTGCCGAAAGACGCCGTTACCGCGCTGATCGACTACCCGGCGTTCGTCCCCTGCCTTGCGAAACAAAGCCCGGACGGGAAAACCGTTGAGCGCTGGGAAATCTACGGGCGCGGCGTCGAGCTGGCCAACTGCTACTCCGAGGAAACCGACGCGGAAACAGTGCGGCGTTACTTCCAGGCGGAAGGCGAGGCAAAGGCCCGGACGGCCCTGTCGCCCCACCGTATCGACGGCGAATACTGGAAACTGTTCGCGCCGGGCCCCGGGAAACGGCCCTTCCCCGAATGCTCGGGCGTGGCGATGGGCCTTGACCGCCTCATCATGGTACTCGCCGGAAGATCCGCCATAGACGCCGTCCTGCCCTTCCCCATGGGCTGAAAAGGCGGCTGCCGGGCATCCATCTCAATCGTAGCGGTAAAGGCTCGTGCTCAGGTATTTAAGGCCGGAATCGTTTGCCAGGCAGACAACCGTTTTGCCCCGGGCCTCGCCCCGGAGCAGGCTGGCCGCCGCGAAAACATTCGCCCCGGTCGAGTAACCGCCGAAGATGCCCTCCGCTGAGGCAAGATCCCGGGTGGTCCGGGCGCATTCCTCGTCCGTAACCAGCACGGACCCGTCCACTTCCGCCTCGTCCACAAGCACGCGTTTCTCCGCGTAACCCCCGCCCTGGATAACGTGGACCGGATCGTCGTCCGGAGTATGGCCGCCGTACACGCCGGCTTTTTCCGGCTCCACCACAAAGCACTTTATGCTCCGGTTACGCGCCTTAAGGCCCCGCGCGACGCCCGCGTAGGTACCGCCGGTACCCACAAAATCGACAAAGTAATCAATTACGCCGTCCGCCTGCCGCCAGATCTCTTCGGCAGTACCCTTTTCGTGGGCCGCGCTGTTGTCCGCGTTGTAAAACTGGTTCGCCAGGAAAGCGCCGTTCTTTTCGGCAAATTCCACCGCCGCTTCCTCGACCCTTTTAAGATCCGCGCCCGTTACCGATCCCGGTTTGGAGCCGGGCGACTGGTCCACAAGCAGGAGATCCGCCCCCAGCCCCCGCATCATCTGCATCCTTTCCCGGGAATTGCCCTTGCTCATCGCCGCCACAAAGGGGTAGCCCTTCAGGGCGCAGACAAGCGCCAGCCCGTTGCCGGTGTTCCCCGAAGTTTCCTCCACAACGGTCTGCCCCGGCCTCAGCAGCCCCTTCCGCTCGGCTTCCTCTATCATGTAAAGCGCGATACGGTCCTTCTTCGACGCGCCGGGATTCATCATCTCCAGCTTGACAAGTATCCTCCCCCGGACCCCGTATTTCGCGCAGAGGCGGCTTATCTCCACCAGCGGCGTATTGCCGATACACTCGAGAACGCTTTTTCTCACGTCGCCCATTCGATCCTCCATAATGCAATTCGTACTATAATACAATTCGTACTATCAGGAGGGGGGCCTGTTACCGTACGGACAATGGCAAGCGGACGCAAGCCCTGTCCGGCCCCCCTGCGCTTCAGCCTTGCCCCGCATTAATGTGGAGTTTTGCCGCAAAAATGGAGCGGCTTTTCCCTCCCCCCTAATTCCTTATACAGCAAAGAATTAGGGAGGCCCCCCTGGGCCTGTCTTGCAAATATCAAAATACCGCAAAACCCCGATAAAACAAGTATAAAGGCTTTCCCGATTTTGCGCAAGGTTTTAAAAAACCCCCCGCTATGGGCTTCTTTCAAAGTTAAAACGTTTCAAACAGGTTAAATATTTAATTCTATAACTTTATAATGCTAAAAACTGTGTCAAAATGACACGGAAAAAAACTTGCCCGATTTTCAAAATTGTATGGATAATTTTTTATTGAAATATTTGCGCCGCCCGTTCCGTTCCGATAAATTTTTATAGGTAAAACTGTGTAAAAAAGCCCCGAAATCATGCCATACAGCCCTGAAATGCCGTGTTTCCAGGCAAATTTACCCCGATTTTCAAACAGCCCGATTCTTTCAATAAATTTTTACTGAAATAATTTGCCCCGCCGTTTCATATTGATAAATTTTTATAGGATACCTTCAGGCGGTCGGAGCCCAGGCCCCCCGAATTTTTAGGTTTTTAGGGAATTAAAGAATTAAATATTTAAGAATTCGGGCTATGCGCCCCC
>JAIRRR010000072.1 GCA_031255875.1 Treponema sp. | reverse complement strand
GGAGCCATACCCGTTCCCATCCCGAACACGGAAGTCAAGCCCTCTTACGCCGATGATACTGCGCCCCGGAGGCGCGGGAAAGTAGGAAGCCGCCGGGCTTTTTTTTGCCCGCCCGCCCCCGCGGGGGGCCCGCGCGGCGGCCCCCGCCGCAAACCCCTATTAGTAAAACCGAACTCTTGCCGCAGCCGGAAGAAGGGCCTATAGAAAGGCTTCCGGCCCGCCCCGCGCAACCGGCGCGGGTTCTGGGTGTCAAAAGAAAACGAAACATAGACGAACGGGGGCAAAAGAGGTATACTGGCATTGTCCGGCCCGTTTATCGAAAATTTTGCCGGAAAGGAGCCGTTTTTATGGAACAGCCGCCGTCCGCGGCCGCCCAGGTAATTATTTCGGTAATCCCCATAGTGGGGATCGTCATGGGGGCCGTGGTTGTGTTTTTTTACCTTCTGTGGAACCACCGCCAGAAGATGCTGCTCATCAAGACCGGGAACTATTCCAGGCCGGATTTCGATCTGCTTTCCTTCAGCCTGCTGGCCGGCTTACTCCTGGTCTGCGTGGGCGTCAGTCTGACGGTCTTTCTTGCGGTGGTCCAGGGGTTCAATTATACTTTACTGGGGGGGATTATTCCCCTCTCTATCGGTGTGGGATTGCTGGTCTTTTTTGGGATGAAGCAGCGCAGCAGAGCCGCGTGAACAAGGCTGCGATGCGCGATCCGCCGCCCGGGCAGGGGCGCGCGGCCGGAGGCGGTCCGGCCGGCGGGGGCGCGGGTCCGCTTTTGGCGCGCGATTCGCCCGGCTCGGATGAGGATGACGGGATAATCGTCGCCCGTGTTGTCGCGGGGCAGAAGGACTTTTTCCGCCACCTGGTCAGGCGGCATGAACGGGCGGTTTACGGCATGGGCATGAGCTTCCTGCGCAACGGGGAGGACGCGGCGGATTTTACCCAGGAGGTGTTTCTTAAAGCCTACCGGAATCTGTCCTATTTTGAGGGCCGCTCCCGTTTTTCCACCTGGCTTTACAAGATCGCCTATAACACTGCGGTGAATAATGTAACCCGGAAGAAGGAATTCCAGAGCCTTGCCGGGGAAGAGCTGGCGGTTGACGGGGATACCCCGGAGCGGAGGCTGCTCCGCGCTACGGCCAGGGAAGCGGTGCTGGAAGCCGTGGAGGGCTTGCCCGAGCGCTACCGTGTATGCGTGGACCTTTTCTTTTTCTATGACAGGTCCTACCAGGAGATTGAATTGATTACCGGATTCCCGGTTAATACAATAAAATCCCATGTGTTTCGCGCGAAAAAGCTGCTCCGGGACAGGCTTGAGGATTATGAAGGGGGCTCAGATTGAAAAAAACAGTTAAAAAAAGCGTTGTTTTGGACAAGATTTACGATTTCTCCCTGAGAAGTTCAGCGGATAGTTCTTTTTCGCTCTTGACGCGGCTGGAAATCGCGCTGTACATCGTTTTCAGTTCCCGTTATGCTGCCAGGTATCTGCACCTGGAAGCCACCCGTCAAATTTTACATTCCGATTTTTTCCCCCCTGCCCCGGAGTTTGAGGACTCCGTCATGGAGCTTATCAGCACGGAAGCCGTGGAGATGCTTCAGGAGGATCAGAATCTCCCTTACGAGGTGCCTTTCCGGGGCTGGGTCATTACCGGCCTTATCGTTCTGGTTTCCCTGGCAACGTCCCTTTTCGGCATGGATTCTCTGCGTATGATCCCGGGTATTGCCGCTTCTTTCCTGCTCCCCATCGGGATAACGATTGGCGTTATTGTTACCGTCTATGGGGCGCTTTTTATAGGCAGCCACCTAAAAGAGCTGTCGGATCGTTTCGGGATTCATTAGCGGCCGGCGTCCCGGGGGCGGGCATTCTGCGCGTATAGCGCGGCGGGCCGCTTTCCGTGCTATACTGTTCCCGTGAAAGTCATTCGCGCCAGGGTTCTGGGTTACTGCATGGGGGTCCGGCGGGCGGTGGAAATCGCCTACCGGGAGGCCGGGGGACCCGCCGCTTCAGGCGGGCGCGTCTATACCATGGGCCCCCTCATCCACAACCCCCAGGTGCTGGAAGATCTGCGCCGGCTGGGGGTAGATGCCCTTGACGGAGAAAACCTCCCCGGCGATTTAAGCGGTTCCGTTGTCATCATCCGCGCCCACGGAATTACCCCGGGATTGGAGGCGGAGCTTGTCCGGCGCGGCGCCGCCATAAGGGACGCCACCTGCCCCAAGGTCAAGGCCAGCCAGATGAAGGCCCGCTCCCTCTGCCGGGCGGGCTGCCGGCTTTTCCTTGCCGGGGAAAGGCGCCACGGCGAGGTAATCGGCATCCAGGGATACGCCCCGGACTGCGTCATCGTCGCCGGCCGGGAAGAGGCGGAAAGAGAGGCCGCCGCCCTTGCCCGGGAATCCGCCGCCCTTCCGAAAACGGCCCTTATCGCCCAGACTACCTTTTCCCCGGAAGAGTACCGCGCCATCGCCGGCGGGATAGCCCTCCATCTGCCCGGGACCGATATTATCAACACTATATGCCCCGCAACCAGGGACCGCCAGGAAAGCCTCCGGTCCCTCTGTTCCAGGGTGGACGCCGTGGTCATCGCCGGCGGCCGCGATTCGGCCAACACCCGCAGGCTCCTCGCCATCGCGGAATCCTGCGGCAGGCCGGCGTGGCTTGTCGAAAACGCCGCCGCAGTCCCCCGGGAAGCCGCCGCCTTCCCCCTTGTCGGCCTCAGCGCCGGCGCGTCCACCCCCGGCGATCTGATAGACTCCGTCGAAGCGGCCCTGCGGCGACTTGCCTCCGATTGATTAACGGGCCGGATTCGTATAAACTTATACCGAGGACAAAAACTGTGAACAATAAATTAATAGATCTGGTGCGCATAGGGATATTTTATGACGGTTATTACTTTTTCAAGGTAAGCAATTATTACAAGTACGAGCATGCCAGGAAATCCCGGATAAGCATTTCGGGGCTGCACGATTTTATCAGGAACGAGGCGGCGAAAATTTCAGAGGCCGACTTCAAACAATGCCAGATTGTGGACGCGCATTATTTCAAGGGCCGTTCGTCGGCAAAGGAAATGGGAGACAAGGTTCAGAGCGAGCGGAGTTTCGAGGACATACTGATGAGGGAAAACATCGTTACGCATTACCTCCCCCTGCGCATGGGGCCGAACAACACGCTGCACGAAAAGGGCATAGACGTGTGGCTTGCCCTGGAAGCCTACGAGCTTGCCATTTACAAGCGTTTTGACATTATAGCCCTGGTTGTCTGCGATGGGGACTATGTGCCCCTGGTACGCAAACTCAATACTCTGGGCGCCCATGTCATGCTTATAAGCTGGGATTTTGATTACTACAACGAGCAGGGGAAAATCGAAATGACCCGCACGTCCCAGCAGCTCATTGACGAGGTGTACCACCCTGTTTCCATGCATCAGATTATTGAAAGCCCCGCCCAGGACGAATTTACCCGCGGACTTTTTGTGACGGACAGGGAAAGCTTTCCCGGCCCGGTTCCCGCGTCCGGCCCCCGGCAGCAGGCCGGGGACAGCAGCGCCGCGCTCAAGGAGGACAGCGAGGGCGCCCTGGTTTCGGCTATCTTGAGCGTTAAGGAAGGTTACGGCTTTATCGAGGACCGTATGGTAAACAACGTTTACTTTCACTACAGCACCGTTGACAACGCCGACTTTAACGATTTAAAACCCGGCATGAAGGTCCGCTACTTCCGGGAAGAGGACGAGGAAAAAACGAAAAGCGACGGCGCCCCCCGCTACCGCGCCACACGGGTACTGGTAGACGGCTGATCCCCCGCTTGACGCGGGACCCGTGTTAAGCGGGATAGCGTTAATTCCTGAAGCTGTGTATGGGCGCGGGGATCCTGCCGCCCCGGTTGATGAAAGCCGCGCTTCCCGCGCTGTTCACCGCCATAACCGGAGCGCCGCCCAGCAGGCCGCCGAATTCCGCCCATTCGCCGGCCTTTTTCCCGGGCACGGGGATGACGCGCACGGCGGTAGTTTTACTGTTCACCATGCCTATGGCCATTTCGTCGGCGATAATGGCGGAAATCGTGGCGGCGTCCGTGTCGCCGGGAAGGGCTATCATATCAAGCCCCACCGAGCAGACCGAGGTCATAGCCTCGAGCTTGTCGAGGCTGATGGAGCCGTTCCGTACCGCCTGGACCATGCCCTCGTCCTCGGAAACCGGGATAAAGGCCCCGGAAAAGCCGCCGACATGGGTCGAGGCCATTACTCCGCCTTTCTTGACCATGTCGGTAAGCATGGCGAGGGCGGCGGTTGTGCCGTGGGTCCCGGCGGCCTCAAGGCCCATCTCCTCCAGTATACGCGCGACCGAATCGCCCACGGCCGGGGTTGGCGCGAGGGACAGGTCCAGTATTCCGAAAGGCACGCCGAGGCGTTCGGCGGCTTCCATGCCCACAAGCTGGCCCATGCGGGTTATCTTAAAGGCGGTTTTCTTGATAATGTCCGCAAGCTCGTCGAAATTCGCGTCCCTGCGGGATTCAAGGGCCGCCTTTACCACCCCGGGGCCGGACACGCCCACGTTCAGGCAGCTTTCCCCTTCGCCGGGCCCGTGGAAGGCGCCGGCCATGAAGGGGTTGTCCTCGGGGGCGTTGCAGAAAACCACAAGCTTCGCGCAGCCAATCCCGTCGCGGTCCCCGGTCTTTTCCGCCGTTTCCTTGATCACGGCCCCCATGCGGCGCACGGCGTCCATGTTGATGCCGCTTTTGCTGCTTGCCGCGTTTACCGAGGAACAGACCCGCCCGGT
>JAIRRR010000064.1 GCA_031255875.1 Treponema sp. | reverse complement strand
TCGGCGATGGCGCGGACTACGAGGCTGGCGCCGTTTCTGGAGTCGCCGGCGGCCCAGACTTTCGGGTTGCTGGTGTGGAAGCTGCCGCGGGTGCGGATGTTGCCGCGTTCGTCGGTTTCGAGGCCGAAATCGGCTACTACGCCGTCCTGGACTACGTGGACGAAACCCATGGCGAGGAGTACGAGGTCCGCTTCGATGTCGAATTCGCTCCCGGGCAGTTCCTGCATACTTGGGCGGCCGCCCTGCGAGGCCCATGCTACTTTGACGCATTTGAGGGTTTCGACTTTGCCCCGGCCTTCAAAAGAACGGGTGCTGACGGACCACAGGCGCTCGCAGCCTTCCTGGTGGGAGCTTGATGTTTTGAGGACGGTGGGCCAAAGGGGCCACGGGGCTGAATCCGGGCGGTGCTCCGGGGGTTTTGGCATAAGCTCGATTTGGGTGATTTTTGCGGCCCCCTGGCGGTTGGCGGTCCCGACGCAGTCCGCGCCGGTGTCGCCGCCACCTATGACTACGACGCGTTTCCCGAAGGCGGTTATCGGCTCCATGCCGCCGTTTGAAAAGCCGTCCGAATCGCCGGCTTTCCGGCTGAGAGAGCGGTTCTGAAGGGAAAGGTAATCGAGGGCCTGCACGATGCCGGAAAGTTCCCGGCCTGGGATTTTCATGTCGCGGGGCTCCCTGGCCCCTATGGTGAGCAGGATAAGATCAAAGGATCTTTCCAGCTCCTTGGGATCGGCGAATCCGCTGTCCCGGCCCAGGGTGCCGAAGGCGTAACGGGCCCTGCCCACGCGGGTGGCGGTTTTAAACACGACGCCCTCCGCTTCCATCAGCTTTATGCGGCGGTCGATAAAACTTTTGTCCAGTTTGAAGTCCGGGATGCCGTAGCGGAGATAGCCGCCGGCGCTGCGGTCGCCTTCGTAGACGGTAACGGAAAAACCTGAGCGGTTGAGAAAATAAGCGGCTGAAAGGCCGGCCGGCCCGGCGCCGACTATGGCGACTCTTTTGCCGTTCCGTTCCCTGGGGGGGCGCGGCCTGACCAGGCCCAGATCGTAGGCCTTTTCGATTATCGCAAGCTCGTTCTGGCGTATGGTGACCGGCTCGTCGTTGATGCCGAGAACGCAGGAGGCCTCGCACAGGGCGGGGCACACCCGGCCGGTGAATTCCGGGAAGGGGTTGCGATCCTCCAGCAGGGCCCAGGCCCCTTCCCAGTCGCCCCGGAAAAGCCGGTCCTGCCATTCGGGCATGACGTTGGAGACCGGGCAGGCCCAGTGGCAGAACGGCACGCCGCAGTCCATGCACCGGGACGCCTGCCCCCGCCGGTCCGCATCGGAGAGGCGGCTTTCCACCTCATCATAATCGTTTATCCGCTCTTCGACGGGCCTGTAGCCCGATGTCTTGCGCCTTAGCTTTATAAATCCCCTTGGATCACCCATAATTCGCCTCTCTGTTCCTCTATTATACCCGCTCGGCAATGTCTTCCCGCAGGCGGATGTCGTAGAGCTTGCGGTCCAGTTCCCTGAGCTTCATTTCCTGGAGGGCCTTCTTGTACTCGACCGGCAGTACCTTGACGAATTTGGCCCGGTAGTCTTCCCAGCTGCGGAGTATGCCCCGCGCGTAGGCGGAGCCGGTCCAGTAGACGTGCTGCCCGATCTCCTCCCTGACAAAGATTTCGTCCTCTTCGGTATCAAGGCCGGAAAGATCGACCATGCCGGGGTTGAGGAAATACCTGAAACTGCCCTCGGTGTCCAGCACATAGGCTATGCCCCCGGACATGCCGGCCGCGAAATTACGGCCGACCTTTCCCAGGACGATTACCCGGCCGCCGGTCATGTACTCGGCGCAGTGGTCGCCCGTGCCCTCCACGACGGCGACGGCCCCGGAATTGCGCACGCAGAAACGCTCGCCCGCGACCCCGGCGGCGTAGAGGTTCCCGGAAGTGGCGCCGTAAAGCACCGTGTTCCCGATGATGATGTTCTCGCAGGTTTTAAAGGTCGATCCTTCCGGGGGGAAGACGACGATGCGGCCGCCGGAAAGGCCCTTTCCCAGATAATCGTTGCTGTCCCCGGCGAGCCGGAAGGTGATCCCCCGGGCCAGGAAGGCGCCGAAACTCTGCCCTGCGGAGCCGGTAAAGTCCGCGGTGATAAAATTTTCCGGCAGGCCGCGGCCGCCCAGACGCCTGCTCACCTCGTAGGAAAGCATGGTCCCCACGGCGCGGTCGGTATTCCGGATCGGGAATTCCAGGGAGGTCGGCACCTTCATTTCCAGGGCGGCAAAGCATTTTTCGATAAGTTCCAGGTCCAGGACGCTGTCGATCTTGTGGGCCTGGGCCTGGGTGCAGCAGCGGGCGTCCCCGCCCGGAACGCCTGCCATCCCCTCCGGCTTTTCGAGGATGCGGGAAAGATCCACGCCCGCGACCTTGGCGGCCTTTACACTCCGGGCATCCGTAACGTCTATCCCGGAAGCTGCAGCCGGGATTTTCCGCTCCGCAAGGCATTCGCTACGGCCTACAAGCTCGTCGAATTTGCGGAAACCCAGGGAAGCCATGACTTCGCGGGTTTCTTCCGCAAGGAAACGGAAAAAACTGACGAGGTGCTCGCTCTTCCCCCTGAAACGTTTCCGCAGTTCCGGGTCCTGCGTGGCGACACCCATGGGGCAGGTATTTTCATGGCACTTCCTCATCATGACGCAGCCGAGGACGATGAGGGCCGAGGTCCCGAAGCCGAATTCTTCCGCGCCGAGCATTCCGGCTATCACGATGTCCCGGCCTGTCTTGAGCTGGCCGTCGGTCATGAGGCGGACCCGGCCCCGGAGCCCGTTCCTTACCAGTACCTGGTGGGTTTCGGAAATACCGAGTTCCCAGGGCAGGCCCGCGTGGCGTATGCTGGACTGGGGGCTCGCCCCGGTCCCGCCGTCGTAGCCCGAGATCAGGATATTGTCCGCGTGGGCCTTGGCGACTCCTGCGGCAATGGTACCGACGCCGTCTTCGGACACCAGCTTGACGCTGATCCTGGCACGGGGGTTGGCGTTTTTCAAATCGAAGATGAGTTCCGCCAGGTCCTCAATCGAGTAAATGTCGTGGTGGGGCGGTGGGCTTATCAGGGTGACGCCCGGCGTCGAGTGCCGGGTCCTGGCGATAATGCCGTCCACCTTGTGCCCCGGAAGCTGGCCGCCTTCGCCGGGCTTGGCGCCCTGGGCTATCTTGATCTGGAGTTCCGCCGCGTTCGCCAGGTACTCGCTGGTAACGCCGAAACGCGCCGAGGCGATCTGTTTGACGGCGCTCCGCAGCCAGGACCCGTCCGCGTTTTTTTCAAAACGCTCGGAAGGCTCCCCGCCCTCGCCGGAATTGGAACGGCTCCCGATGGCGTTCATGGCCCGGGCTATAGTTTCGTGGGCCTCTTTGGAAAGCGAACCCAGGGACATGGCGCCGGTGGTAAAACGTACCATAATCGCCTCGGCCGGCTCGACTTCCCCAAGCGGGACGGGCCCCGGCGGCCCCCCCCTGACCGAGCCCGGCGCGGCGAAATCCAGAAGCCCCCGGATTACGTGGGGGCTCCGGTTCAGCTCGTCCGCCAGGGCGGTGAACTGCTTGAATTTCGCGTAATCCCCCGTGCGGGTAGCCCACTGGAGCAGGTAGACGGTTTCAGGATTCCAGGCGTGTTTTTCGCCGTACTTGCGCCACCGGTACTGGCCGTCGTCTGCCAGGAGGAAATCCGAGGGGGCCGGCTCGTCAAGAGAATTTTCCCAGGCGGCAAGCGCTTCACGGTAACGCGATACCGCCTCGGCCTCCAGTTCCGCGAAACCCGCCCCGCCTATCCTGCTAACCGTGCCCCGGAAGCATTTCTCGATCACCTTCCCGCCCAGGCCGACGGCTTCGAATATCTGCGCCCCCCGGTAGGACCGCAGGGTGCTGGTCCCCATCTTGGAGATCACCTTGAGCATGGCCTTCTGAAGCCCCTTGAGGTACTGGGCCTCGGCCTCGGCGTAAGATTTGAGCCGCCTTCCCTCGCAAGAGCGGCAGAGCAGGGCGATGGAGGCGAGCGCCCCGTAGGGC
>JAIRRR010000290.1 GCA_031255875.1 Treponema sp. | reverse complement strand
GTAGCGGTATACGCGCCGGTCTCCGTAAAAACTTGTCCTGCGGGTGCTGGCTACCGGGGGGGTAAAAGGCCCTTCCGCATATATCCGGGTCCCGGCCCGCCTCAGGATCGCCAGCAATTGTTCCGCCTCCCTTGTCTTCCGGGGGTCCGGCTTGGTACGGAGCGCCGTGTTCAGTTCGTCCAGATCGATTGTCTCGGAAACGAACTCCCGCCCTTCCACGGTAACGGGGATATCCTCGAGGCCGGGGTGCGGCAGCCCCTCGATTCTGACCGCCGCCTTCCCGCTCTTCATCGTGGAAGGGACCGCGAGCAGCGCCGCCATGATCGCCAATCCCGCGCTATCCGCGCCAAGGCTGAAGAAGGAGGCCCGAGCCGTCCGCCGCCCGTCGCTGTCCAGGAGGAACGCCCGGGGCAGGGCCGCCGCGTCCTGCCCCGGTTCCGGCGGCAGGGCCAGGGCGACCGCGACGGGGTCCCCCAACCGGGGGCCCGCGTTCAGCACGGCCGCCCGCAGGCCCGGCCCGGCGGCTTCCGGCGCGACGGGCGCTTCCAAGGCTGGCGCGGGAACCGTTGTTTCGGCGCCTGCCGCCTCCCCGGCAGGGGCCGGCGCGGGGGGAGCTTCCGCAGCGGGCGCGGCCTCTGCACGGGCTGCCGCCCGGCTCCCGGGCGCGCAGCCGGACGGCGCGGCGCCGCAGAACAGCAGCGGCACGCAGAGTAACAGCAGCGCTTTTAACAGGGAATACGCGCTTTTTCTCATGGACCCCGGCTGGTTCTTTCCAGGCGGGTAATGATCATCTGGGGTATCTCGTTGCCCTTGAAATAGTTCCGGTTCGCCTGGAACGCCAGATCGAGACGATCCCCGCGGTTAATATCCCTTACCTCGTCCGGCGCCTGCCAGTAGATTGCCGGCCATTTGCATTCCCCGGCGTCAAGGGTGAATTTTACATGGTTTTTGCCCGTACCCATAAGGCTGATATCTTCTACCGGCAGATTCTTCGACAAAAAGGTGAGGGGCTTATTCTCCTTCCCGTAAGGTTCGAGGCGGTCGATGGTCTTGAAAATAATATCGGGTTTCAGGTGGGACAGGGGAAGCTCCGCGTCGATAGTAACCGCGTCTTCGTCCGCCTCATCTTTCAGATCTATATTAGAAGCGATTGTTTTAAGCCGCGAGAGGAATTCCCGCCAGTTCGATTTTCCGCCTTCTGTTTCGGTACGGTCCAGGCTGAAACCGGCGGCGTAATCGTGCCCGCCTTTGTCGATAAAAAGATCGGCGCAGGGATCCAGAATCGCCGCCAGATTGTAGCCGCGGGCCGAGCGCAGCGATCCTGTCGCGACTCCGTCGCAGAAGGCCACTACCACGGCGGGGACCTTGAAGCGGCTCACAAGCCGGCCCGCCATGATACCCGTCACCCCCCGGACAATATTTTCCCCGTAGGCCAGTACCAGCTTTCCCCCGAAACTTTCAAGGCTCTCCTGGGCCATGGGCTCCACAAAGGCCCAGGTTTCCTCCCCCTTTGCCTTCCGCTGCTCGTTAAGGCCGATGATCTCTTCCGCGAGATTTTCCCGCTCCTGCAGGTTTTCCTCCATAAGCAACCTTGCCGCAGTCTCGGGCTGCCCCATGCGGCCCGCCGCGTTGATCGCCGGGCATAACTGCCAGGAAATATCCGCCGCTCCCAGACGTCGCCCGGAAAGCCCGAGCTTGAAGATCAGGTCGCTGAGGCCCGGCCTGGGCTTTTCCTGCAAGGCTTTTATGCCGATGCGCACGATGATCCGGTTCTCGTCCCGGAGCGGCATCAGGTCCGCCACGGTCCCAAGGGCCGCGAGCTGCAGATCCTCAATATCTTCCCCGGTAAAGTGCTTTTCCCGTTTTTGGAAAAACGAGGTAAAGAGGTTGCCGAATACATCCATTTCGCCGGCGGGCTTTTCGGAGTATTTGGCAATGCGGGAAATTTCCCGGAGCCGCAGGAGGCTCTTGCCGGCGGCCTGGGGAATATCCTTTCCGATTTCGCCGGCCATATCGATCATATAGAATTCGATTCCGTTCCCGAAAATTTTCGCCAGCGTCTTCTTCTGCAACGGCGCGTCCCACACAAAGATCTGCTGCCCTTCAAGAAACGCCGGGAGCCTCGTCTCGGTAATGCCCACCATTCCGGGTACCACGGTTTCCGCCAGCCTGTCGGCCACCGCCAGGTTGCGCAGTTTTACCGCTTCGATAATGTACGCGTCGTTGGAAGGCCGGGCGTTAAGCAGGCTTACCGAATGCCCGTAAAGATCGCTTTTCAGGGCAAAGCGCAGCGCCGAGGCCAGCTTGTAGGCCACCGCGCTACCCGCCAGATCGCGGAACGGATAGGGCGAGCCGTTAAGTTTGGGGTCGATGATGGCAAGGGCGTCGGGCAGCGTTTCCTGCGGGTTGTGGTGGTCCGTTACGATCACGTCTATCCCGAGTTCGTTCGCCCGGGCAATCTCGGCAACGCAGGAAATCCCGCAGTCCACCGTAACAATCAGGGTACCCTGCTCGGCGGCAAAATCCTCCACCGCCCTGACGGAAAGCCCGAAGGGCTCGTCCCCGGCGGGGAAACGGCAGCTTACGTCAAGCCCCAGCTTTTTGAAAAAATCCACGAGAAGGGTCGTGCCGGTTATCCCGTCCACGTCGCGGTCCCCGAAGACCAGCAGTTTTTCCCCCTCGTCCTTTGCCGCGAGGATCCGGTCCACCGCGTCTTCCATTCCCGGCAATTCAAAGGGGTTCCGCAGATACCGGGGATCGTCCTCGAGGAAATAGCGGATATCCTCCCCCTTGGTTATGCCCCGCCGCGCCAGAATGGACGCGACAAGCAGATCGCAGCCGTAACGCGCGGAAAGGTCCTTGACAAGTTCCGGGGAAATGTCTTTTTTATCCCAAGCCATGAATAACTACC
>JAIRRR010000053.1 GCA_031255875.1 Treponema sp. | reverse complement strand
ACGCGGTCGCGGCCCAGGTCCTTGGCTTTTCTCAGGGCGTTGTCGGCGGCGTCGAACAGGCTTTCCAGGGAGTCGGCGTGGGCGGGGGCCGAGGCGATGCCGATGCTGGTGCGTATCCTGATGGGGACGAATGCCTGCGAATCCGGGGTTTCGGGGACCTGGACGGGGGTGTGGTTCGCCTGCTCCCTGATGCGCTCCGCCAGGGCTTTTGCGTGGCCGACGCTTGTGTCCGGGAGCAGCACCGCGAACTCGTCGCCGGAAAGCCGGGCGGCTATGTCGCCGGTGCGGACCTGGAAGCGGATAATTTCCGCCAGGGCGCATATAACCAGGTCCCCCGCCCGGGAGCCGTGCCGCTCGTTGATCTCGTGCACCCTGTCCATGTCTATCATCATAAGGGACATTTCCCGCAGCCCTACCGCCCCCTGGCTGAAGCGCTCCTTTATGGAATCTTCCAGAAAGCGGCGGTTGTTGAGTCCGGTAAGATCGTCGGTAACCGCCCGGCGGCGGGCCGATTCGCCCCAGCGCAGGAGATCGTTGAGGTGGCGGACGGATTTGTCCAGCCAGCCGCTCTGGACCCTGCCTATCGAATCGAGGAGCTTGATGCCCAGCATGGGGTGCTCGTAGAGGATGCAGTAAAAATCCAGGACGTGGAGGCTCAAAAGGTCCGAATCTTCGGCGGCTACCAGGGTCGCGGACCGGGGCTTCTGGGCGATTATCGACATCTCCCCGAAGCAAGAGCCTTCGGAAACGCTGAAGCTCCAGCACCGGGCGCCGTCTTCCAGGGCTATGTAGGCGTCGATGCGGCCCGATATAAGGAAAAACATCTCCTCGCCCCGGTCGCCCTCGCTGAACACCGTCTCCCCCTTCCTTATCCGGCGGCGGTCCATGAAGGCGCTAATGGCGCCGAGCTCGAATTCGTCTATGTCCGCGAACAGGGGGAAGGCGGCCAGCGCCCGGACCGGCGAAACCTGGAAGGACGTTTCCGCGCTCATGGGGCGGCTTCCCGGGCGGGCAGGATTTCCCGCGGAGGGGCGGATGCTGCCGGGCAGCGGACGATACGGTCGCCCCCGGCGCGCCAGGCGTCCAGGAGCAGGGCGTAGTTCCTGCAAAGCAGGGAATCCCATTTTTCATCGTCATTGGGCCAGACGCCCCAAACGACGGTGGCGGAAAAACAAAAAGCCGGGAGCCCGTTTGCCGGGGGGGCCGGCTCCAGGGCGGCGATTCCCCTGTGGAGCGCGGCGGCGGCCTTCTCCGCCTGATCCGCGTCGCAGCCGGGTACAAAGAGGCCCGTCTCGTTGCTCTTGAAACGCATGGGCCAGCCCCGGCCGAGGCGGCGCACGGCGTCCTTGAGCACCTTGGCTATGCGGACCATGGCTTCGTCCCCCACGGTATGCCCCCGGGAATCTACCAGCACCTTGAAACGATCCGGCTTTAGCTGGATCAGGGCGGTCGGGGCCGCCAGAACGCTGTCTATTTCATCGGAGAGGAAGGACTGCTTCCAAAGGCCGGTGCCGGGATCCTCGTAGGCCCGGCGGCGGAGCTCTTCCACCCAGGACATATTCGCCGCAGCGGTCTTGTTTATTTCCTTGAGGCGGTCCGAGATCATCAAAATAGAACCGAGGAGTATCTGGGCGGCGGCGAAGGGCTCTTCCGGGGAGATTTGGCGGAAGGCAAGGCCCGGCCCGGGGAATGCGATCAGGGCCGAATCTTCGGCGGCCTCGGCCCGGGCGTCGTAGACCGCCCGGCGGGCAAAGTCAAAGTCGCCGATAATATTCCCCGGGGTAAAGCGGGCCAGCTCCTCGTCCCCGCCTTCCCCGCTCCGGATAATGCGGATGCTTCCCGCTTTGAGCAGGTAGAAGCGGTCCGCCTTTTCCCCGGCGGAAAAAAGCCTGTCCCCCTGGCGGAGGCGGATCACGCCCGAATGGGAAAGTACGAACTGCCGGCCCCGCTCGGTAAGGGTAGAGAATAGCGCGGCCTTTTCGATTGGTAAAACATCCGCGTATAAATCCACGCCAGCCACCACAATACCCATTATACAGCAAACCCCGCCTGTTGTGCTATATTCCGCGCAGGCGCGGGAGGCGCGGGCCGGTTTTGAATTTTCCGCTTGCCGCCTGCCCGCTTTTTTGAATATTTTAGATATGTGGGGCTGTTTCAAAAACTGAAATTTCAGAACAGCCGCATTATGTACCGATCCCGCTTACGCGGGGCAGCCCGGGCCTCTTTTCCAAATACGGCGGAACCGCTGTCCGGCAGCAGGCCCCTTAACAGCCGGGGAAGCTCTAAAAACTTCAGTTTTCAGAGCTTCTCTTATCCTAATTATTCTTAAAGGAGCCTCATAATGGCGCAGCACCAATTCCAGACCGAGGTGAGCCAGCTTCTGCACCTCATTATCCATTCGCTTTATTCCAACCGGGAGATATTCCTGCGGGAACTGGTTTCCAATGCATCCGACGCGTTGGACAAGCTCAAGTACCTGACGGTGGCGGACGAGGCCTATCAGCAGGTGGCCTTTGAGCCCAGGATCGACATTTCCTTTAACAAGGACGCGAAGACCCTGACGGTGGCGGATAACGGCATCGGCATGGACGAGCCGGATCTTATCGAGTCCCTGGGGACCATCGCCCGGTCGGGGACCAGGATCTTCCTGGAAAGGCTGGCCGAGGACGCGAAGAAAAATTCCAACCTTATCGGCCAGTTCGGGGTGGGTTTTTACTCGGCGTTTATGGTGGCGGACAGTATCGAAGTGCTTACCCGCAAGGCGGCCGGCGAAGCGGCCTGGAAGTGGTCCAGCGACGGCAAGTCGGGCTTCGACATCGAGCCGGCTTCGAGGGATTCCCAGGGGACAACGGTGATTCTGCACCTGACCGAAGACGGGCTTGAGTACGCGAACCGCTGGTCCGTCGAGGATATTATCAAGCGCTACTCGAACCACGTGGCGTTCCCCATTTACCTTACCTACGACGAGAAGGAATGGGACGACAAGGGGAAGGAAAAGGGCAGCAAGACAAAGACCGACCGGATCAATTCGGGGACGGCGATCTGGCGGCGGCCCAAGTCGGAACTGAAAGAAGAGGACTACGGCGAATTCTACAAGCAGATCGGCCACGACACGGAAGGGCCGCTGTTCTACGTGCACACCAAAGCCGAGGGGACCCTGGAATACTCCACGCTGTTCTTTGTGCCGAAAAAAGCGCCTTTCGATCTGTACCACGTTGACTACAAGCCGGGGATAAAGCTCTACGTAAGGCGGGTCTTTATCACGGACGATGACAAGGAACTGATGCCCACCTGGCTGCGCTTTGTGCGCGGGGTAATCGACTCCGAGGATCTGCCCCTGAACGTAAGCCGCGAAATTTTGCAGCAGAACAAGATACTGGTAAACATCAAGAACGCGTCGGTCAAGAAGCTGCTGGGGGAATTCAAGAACCTTGCGGAACAGGCCGCTTCCGGCGCGACGGATTCGAAAGAAAAGTGGGAGACTTTTATCAGCCAGTTCAACCGGCCCCTTAAGGAAGGGCTTTACCAGGACTGGTCGAACCGCGAGGCGATTCTGGAACTGGTGCGCTTCAAGAGCACGGCGGCGGAGGGCTGGACGAGCTTTGCCGAATACGCCTCCCGCATGAAAAGCGATCAGAAACACATTTACTATATTACCGGCGGCGACGAAAAGACCCTCCGCGCTTCCCCGCTCCTCGAAGCTTACAGGGCCAGGGACATCGAAGTGCTTATTATGGACGACGAGATCGATGACATTGTTATCCCGTCCGTGGGCCGCTACAAAAAGCCGGGCGAGGGCGAAGGCGCGACCGAATGGGAGCTCAAGGCGGTAAACCGCGCGGGCGCCGATGAGGAGCTTGGGGAAAAGAAGGACAAGGCTGCGGAAAAGGAAGCGAAACCGGTCATTGAAAAGATCAAAAAGGCCCTGGGAGACCGGGTAAAAGAAGTAAAGCTGTCGCGCCGCCTCCACGATTCCCCTTCCTGCATTGTGGCGGA
>JAIRRR010000256.1 GCA_031255875.1 Treponema sp. | reverse complement strand
GTCTCCTTCGGGTCCCGGAGTTCGGCCATTTTGATCGTCCGCAGGAAAGTCGCGTTCATGTAATAGGTTTGCTGCAGCACGAAGATCGCGTTTGCCGCGAAGTGGGAAATCAGCAATTCAGCATCCGCGCCGAAGGGGACCACGGCCCCGTTCTTGTTTTTGGCGTTGATCATCTGGATTACCCCGAGCAGCCGCCCTTCCGAGGTTACCAGGGGGACGCACAGAACGGAAACCGTCCGGTACCCGGCAATTTCATCGTACCTGGTATTGTAGGAAAACGGCACATCCGGGGGAAGGTCGTATACATCCGGAATATTGACCGGCTGTTTTGTCAGGGCGCAGTAGCCGGACACGGTTTTATCGTCAATCGGAAGTTTGAAGATAGAATAGATAAGTTTTTTGCCGGGCTGCAGATCCTTTTGCAGGGTATCGTTTTGCGAGTACTTAATAGTCAGTTTTTCAACCTGCTCCTCGTTTTCCTCCACAACTTCGCGCACGTAGATAGACCCCGCGTCGGCGCCCACCACCCGGCGGGCCTCGTAGAGGATGCGTTCCAAAAGTATGTCCAGGTCCTGGATATGGTTGAATTCCGCGCCCAGGGACAGTATGGCCCGCAGTTCGCTGTGCTGCTGCCGGAGGGCCTTTGTTTGGGCTTCCGCCAGCAGATGGACCTGGATACGTTTCAGGAGCAGCGGCGGTATTATAGGCTTGATAATATAATCGATAACCCCGAGATCAAAACCCCTAAGCTCCTCTTCCACCTTGGTTTTGGCCGTCAGAAATATTACCGGAATATCCTGCGTTTCAGGGTCCGCCTTGAGGAGCCCGACAGTTTCGTAGCCGTCCATCTCGGGCATTTCAATATCGAGGAGGATCAGGTCGGGCTTCATCTTTTTGAGAAAACCGAACATCCGCTTCGCCGAGGGGGCCGTAAAGACATCGTATTTTTCGCTGAGTATATTCTTGCCCGCCCTCAAAGTCGCAGGATCATCGTCCACCAGTATTATTAACTCACGTTGATCTTCCACTGCCAATCCTCGACTTTCCTTCTCCGCAGAATCCGGGCAGGCCCGCGCCGGACGATTCACAGCCGGGCATCCGCGCAGCCCCATCCGTACCAGAATCGAAATACACATCCTCTATTCTACCGTTTTCGCCGCATTTTTCAAGATACAGGAGGGGGGCCTGTTACCATACGGCGGGATCACGGCACAGCGGGCCGCCGCCCGGCCCCCCTGCGGCCGGGCCAGGGTCCCGGCCTACCCCCCAAAAGGGGAACGGCGGACAACAAGGCTGCCGGAAAAGAGTTTTTCGACTTTACAGTACACTCTCTATAATACACTATATAATACACTATATATAGTGTATGTTGTTCTCTTGTGCCCAATATATAGTATTTATTTGCCTCATGACGGACTTTCCCGGCAGCCTCGGCAAGCCGGCCCTTCGACAGCATCCCTGCTTGCGGCAAGGCCGGGCCTGTCAAGTCAAATCAAGCCTATTCCGTGTAAAGGACCGCCAGGGAAACCCGGGGCAGGGCGATTTCGCCGGAATCGATTTCCGCCAGAATTTCCGTGCCCGCCC
Organism: Treponema sp.; assembly: GCA_031255875.1. Lineage (GTDB taxonomy): Bacteria > Spirochaetota > Spirochaetia > Treponematales > Breznakiellaceae > JAIRRR01. The sequence goes on along the minus strand of JAIRRR010000256.1, from coordinate 1,877 downwards.
TTCGGTCGTTTACCACCTGGTGCCAGCGGAGGGCGGGCTCGGGAAGCGCCAGGGTCCTGGGGGCGCGGGCCGCGTTGTAGGCGACAAAGATGCTGCGCCAGGAATCGCCGTTGGCGTTGCCGGTGAGCGCGAAAGAAACGGCCCCGCCCCCCGCGGAAAGGACGACCAGGGCTTTTTTTATGTCGGCCCTGCTGTCCATGCGGAACGCGGGGTGTTTTTTTCTCAGGCTGATGAGGCCCGCGTAATATTCGATTACCGGCCGGTAGCGGGACGCGTTTTCCCAGCGTATCATGTTGACCGAATCGGGGCTGGCGTAGCTGTTATGATCCCCGAATTTGGTCCTGAGCATCTCGTCGCCGGCCTGGAAGAACGGTATCCCCTGGGAAGTGAACACGATGCCGTTGGCAAGCAGGGCGGATCTTACCGCCTCGTTATCCAGCAGCGCCCCGGGATCCGGGGGGCTGCCGCCGGGGCCGAGGAGGCTGTAGGGGTCCGCTGCCAGATCCGCCGCCCCCAGGGAAAGGGCGATCTTGTCCCACAGGTTGAGGTTGTCGTGGGCGGTCACGTAGTTGACGCTCTCGCTCGCGGCGGCGGTAAAGTCGTCCACCGATCCCTCCACCCCCTTGACGATGCCCGCTTCCAGCCCGGCCTGCCCGGTGGCAAAACCCCGCGAGCCGTCGTCGCTGCCGCCCTTTATCGCGGCCCGCATCCTGTCGTTGAACACCGCGATGCCGAGATTCTTCTGCGCGCCTATCCTGGTCTGCCGGGCCGCCGGAAGCACCGAGCCGCCGGCCTGCCAGGGCTCCCCGTAAACAAGAATGCCCGGATCGACGCGGGACCGCAGCTCGCGGGCCAGCTGTTTCATGGTGGTTTTGTCGATAAGCGCCATAAGGTCAAAGCGGAAACCGTCGATATGGTACTCCCGCGCCCAGTACAGGCAGGAATCGATAATGAACTTCCGCACCATGGGCCGCTCGGAGGCAAGCTCGTTGCCGCAGGCCGAGCCGTCCGACAGGGTCCCGTCACCGGCCGTACGGTAACAGTAGCCCCTTGCCAGGCCGTCGAACGGGCCGTCCTCTTCCCGGTAGGTGTGGTTGTACACCACATCCATGACAACCCGGATTCCCGCGCCGTGCAGGGCCAGGACCATCTGCTTGAACTCGCGTATCCGCGCTTTGGGGTCCCGGGGGTCCGTGGAATAGGAACCCTCCGGCACGTTGTAGTTCACCGGATCGTAGCCCCAGTTGAATTTCGGGTCAGGCGAAGCGGGATCGTCCGCCGTCAGCTCGTTGACCGAGCCGAAATCGAAGCTGGGCAGAAGATGGACGTGGGTAATGCCGAGGCTTGCCAGGTGATCCACCCCGGTCGCCGCCCCGTCCCGGTTCCTGGTCCCCCTTTCGGTAAAGGCGAGGAATTTCCCCCGGCGCCTCATGCCGGAATTACCGTCAATAGAAAAGTCGCGGACGTGGAGCTCGTAGATAACCGCGTCCTGCGGCGCGGAAAACCCGGGTTTTTTGTCCGCGCCCCAGCCGGGCGGGTCCGTGTCCCCAAGGCTGACGACAGCCATGCGCCTTCCGTTGGCCGATACCGCGCGGGCGTAGGGGTCCGCCGCCCAGCGCACAACCCCGCCGGGGAATTCCGCGCGGTAAAGGTAATAACTCCCCCGCAAATCGCCGGGAACAAGCGCCCGCCATACCCCGGTGGAAAGATCGCGCTCCATCTTGAAAAGGCGGGCCTTTTCCGCCTCGCCCGGCTCCAGCCTGCCCGAAGCGCCGTAGCGGCCCGCGCCGTCGTACAGGGCCACGGATACGGAGGCGGCGGCAGGCGCCCAGGCCTTGAAGACGCTTTCCCGGGGCCCATAGCCAAGGCCGAGATCA
>JAIRRR010000236.1 GCA_031255875.1 Treponema sp. | reverse complement strand
GGCTGTCTCGGTTGTTACGCCGAATAAATTCCACCATCCGGTAACGCTGGAGGCCCTTTCGGCGGGCAGGCATGTTTTCTGCGAAAAGCCGCCGGCCTTGAATGCCCGCGAGATGGAGGAGATGCTTGCCGCTTCCGGAAAAGCGGGCAAGACCCTGATGTTCGATTTCAACAACCGCGCCCGCCCGGAAGCGCAGGCGATGAAGGCGTATATTAAAAGCGGCAAGACAGGCCGGATAAATTCCGCGCAGGCCAGATGGGTAAGGAGGGCCGGTATTCCCGGTTTTGGCGGCTGGTTTACGACAAAGGCTCTTTCGGGCGGCGGGCCGGTTATCGATCTGCTCCACATGATAGACCTGGCGCTCTACTTCATGGACTACCCCGAACCCGCCTTTCTGCTTGCCCGCACCTTTGACGACTTTATGGGCGACAGGGCGTTCAAGGGGCCCTGGGGCATCCCCGACGCGGCGAACGGCGTAACCGACGTGGAAGCCGCCTGCCACGCGTTCCTCACCTTTAAAACCGGGCAGTGCCTGGCCATCCGCAACTCCTGGGCGGAGATGGTGGAACGGGAAGCCGTGTCGGTTATTTTCCAGGGGAGCAAAGCCGGCGGCAAGGTGGAAAGGCTGTTTGGCAGGGACGGTATTGATTCTACCAGTATTGACAGCTGCGAGCTCTACCTCTGCGAGAACGGCAACCAGGTCAACCAGAAAATTATGACCGAGAAAGACGAAACCATGGGGCGGGTCGGCGCGGCGGCTAACTTTATCAATACTATTACCGGCAAGGCCGAGCCGCTTAACAAACCGGAAGAAGCCCTGATACTGATGAAGGTTATCGACGCGATATACGAATCGGCTTCGTCCGGCAAACCTGCCGAGCTGAAGTAGGGGGCTTCCGGGAACGGCCCGCGCGGGAAACCTCTAGCCGGAGCCCTCCGCCTCAAGGCGCTGCTCTACTGCCCTTGCGGCCTCTTCCGGAATCCGGCCGGCTTCGAACACTTTGCGCAGTTCCTCCGTTATGATCTTTTCGAACAGGGACGGTTTCCAATTTTCCGCGTATTCTGTCCGGGTTTCCCCCGCGTAGTAGATGTCGTACGCTTTTGAGAGCAGGGGGTATTCGCCCGCGTAGCTGTCCCCGGCGTTGATATTCCAGGGGATGGCCCCCGACTGATCCGAAAGGGCGGAAGCCCGTTCCGCCAGAAAGCTGATAAATAAAAGGGCCTCGTCTTTGGACTTGCTGTCACGGGAAACCCCTGCGTACCACTGATCGAGGGCGTAGAGCGGCTTCCCGGCATAGGCGTCCCGGAGCGGGATCGCGGTGATGCCGCAGTTAAACCCTGCGCCGCAGAGCAGGCGGGCGTCGGCCATTGACGCGATGATCATGGCGACACGGCCTGCCGTAAATTCTTCGATCCGGTCTTTCCCGGTTTTGGCAAAGCTGTCCGGGGCAAGGGAGCCGTTTTCCCGGAGCCCGTTCAGGAATTTAAAGGCTTCGGCTATTTCCGCTGCACCGGCCCGGGTTTCGCCTCCCCGACCGGCCGGGGAGGCGGGAAGGGGTATCCACGGCAAAATATCGCGGTACAAACCCTGCGGATCTTCCGGTGAAAGGGCTATGGCAAAACCGTAACGATCCGGCGCGGTCAGGGCCTCGGCGTAGGCGGCAAAATCGGCGTGGTTTTTGGGCGGCCGGTCGAAACCCGCTTTTTCCAGAAGATCGATGTTGTAAAAGAGCGGCATCATGAATGAGACGAGGGGGCGGCCCCATTCCCCATACGGGGTTTCCTCGCCTGTGTAGAAACCGCCGGGGTTCCCGCCGGCTTTGCCGTACTGCGGGAGCGGTTCGAGACGTTCCGTCAGCGCGGCCTCTTTGAACCACAGGGGATCAAGGCCCAGGATGTCCCCGGCCTGACCGTCCGGGGGATCGCCCTCACGGGTCAGAAGTTCCCGGATTTCAGAATAAGGGCGGGTGTCGAGCGTGATCTGTATGTCCGGGTTTTGGCTCTCGAATTCGCCGATCAGGCCCTCCAGGACCCCCTCTCCGAGGCTCTGATCCCACCACTGGGTGAAGACGAGGTCCCTCTTTGCGGCGCGACGGAGGGGGATACCTATATCCGGCTGTTTTAACAGGATGATGTTGGCAACGAGAAACGCAGCGAGCACGGCGGCCCCGGCAAAACGGCGGTACCGGTCTGCGGCGGCTTCCTCGCGGGCGGAAACTTTCGGCCGGGTTTTGCCGGGGAAGGGGAGGGCCGGGATTGTCTTGATTGCCCCGCCGGTCCTGCGGAACCACGCGCGGGCTGCCTGTCCCGCCGTGCCCGACCGGGCCTTGAGGGCCGCGCCCGTTCTGCGGAGCCACGCGCGAGCTGCCCGTCCTGCCGGGATTGCTCTGGCCTTGATGGTTACGCCCGTTCTGCGAAACCATGCGCGAGCGGACTGTCCTACCGGGATTGCTCTGGTCTTGATGACTGCGCCCGTTCTGCGGAGCCATGCGCGGGCCGCCTGCCCTGCCGACCCCATCCGGGTTTCGAGGGCAGCGCCGGTCCTGCGGAGCCAAGCGCGGGCCGCTCGTCCCGCCGGGATTGCCCGGGACTTGAGGGCTATGCCCGTTCTCCGGAGCCACGCGTGGGTTGCTTGGCCTGCTGCGCCCGACCGGGACTTGAGGGCTTCGCCTGTCCTGCGGAGCCATGCGCGGGCCGCTCGTCCCGCCGGGATTGCCCGGGACTTGAGGGCTATGCCCGTTCTACGGAGCCACGCGTGGGTTGCTTGTCCTGCCGCGCCCATCCGGGTTTTGAGGGCCGCGCCCGTTCTGCGGAGCCATGCGCGGGCCGCCTGTCCCGCCGGGATTGCCCGGGACTTGAGGGCTATGCCCGTTCTACGGAGCCACGCGTGGGTTGCTTGTCCTGCCGTGTTCATCCGGGCTTTGATTGCCCCGCCTGTCCTGCGGAGCCGCGCAAAAACCGCCTGCCCGAACCGCGCGGCCGCGTCTCTTATTTTGCGGATAAAACTAGCGGATTCCAAGGGGCCTCCGGAATTTGGCGGGAACCAGGAGTGGGGGTGGCAGAAGCCCCCGCAGCCGGCCGCCCGGAGGGCGGGCGGCGAGGAGGCTGGCGCCAGGGGGAGCCGCGTAGACGGCCCCCGCGATACGGGCAGATGTTGGCATCATCGCAAAAACGTGCTCCCCCTCCAAAACAGGATGCCTTATACGCCGCCGTTCTCGCTGCTAGTCCGACCAACGGCGTCTATGTTAAAATTCGGCTGTATGTTCGGTTTTTTGAGCAGAATTTTCCACTTTCAAAGCCGCCGCCGGGAAGAGCCCGGCCCCGACGATCTTTCTTACGAAAGGTGGGCCGCCGACTTTTCCGGGCCGGAACATACCCGCTTTTCTATTAAATCAGAAAATTCGCACGATGCCAACCTGCGGAAAGGGGGGGGCGGGCTGGTCCTGTCCCTCAGGAAGGCGGGCTGCCTTGCCTGGGTCGAAAACCCGGTTTACCGTTACGCCGATATGGTTCTTGAAGCCCGGATTAGGCTGGATGCCCGCGGGGCTTACGCTGCGGCGGGCCTTATGTTCCGCGTGGTGGACGAATCGACTTATTATTCGGCGCTGGTTTCCAGCAAAGGGTATTTCCGGCTTGATCTGGTCCGCAACGGCAACCCTTCGGCCCTGGTCGGGTGGACCGAGCTTCCCCGCGTTTTGCCGGAACCGGGGACGGAGGTGGAAGACGGCGGGCGCGGGGGGGGCTTTGCGCTGACTGTCATCGCCAATGGCAGCCGCATTGTGATAGCGGTCAATTCCCTGAAGGCCGCCGAGATACGCGATTCCGTTATCCCCGAGGGGCGTATCTGTTTTGCCGCGGCGTCCTACGGGGAGGGGCCTCCGTTGCCGGCGGCTTCGCCGTATACGGCGGAGGCTGTTCTTGAGGCGCTTACCGTCGAGTCCCGGATTGCCGAAGTGGAGGCGGCCTACGAGTACTGGTCCGCCGATGACGCGCCTTCTGATCCCCAAAGCCATTTCCGCCTGGCGGAGACCTTCGCGGCTATGGGGAATCCGGCCGCCGCCCTGGGGCAGCTCAAGCTGGGCTGGGAAAAGGGCGCGGGAACGGGCGGCGGGGAAGGGCGGGGCGCGCGGGAGCTGCTCCTGGCGGCCCGCCTTGCCCTGCGGCTTGATCTGCCCGGCGAGGCGGAAGAATACGCCGGGGCCTGCCTGGGCCTGGACGGGGATTTTGACGAAAAGCGGGAGGCGGCTGTCGAAAAGGCGCGGCTTCTTTACCGCGCCCGGCGTTTTGCCGAGCTGAGGGCCCATTGCGAAGATGCGGCGGCCCGGTTCGGGGAGGACGCGGTTCTTTTGTCCCTTTTGGGCCATAGTTTTTGGGAGCTTGCGGAATACGGCGGGGCTGCGGCGGCCTATGACCGGGCCTTTGAGGCCGACGGGGGGAACGGGCTTGCGGCGAAAAACGCCGCCAATGCCTGGGAACTGCTCGGCGACAGGGAAAAGGCCCTGGACCGCTGCATGAAGGCGGGCCGGGCCTTTCTCGCGGAGGGCAACTACGCCGACCTTGGCGCTGTCGCGGCAAAGGCCCTGGTTTTCGGGGCGGATAACTGGGAGGTCCATGCCCTGGCGGGGAAGTGGGCCTTCGGTATCGAGGACTGGGGGGCGGCGCGGGCTGAATTCGAGGAGGCCGAGCGGCTGAGGCTGTTCCTGCCGCCCGGCAGCGCGTCGCCCGATGCTGTACCCCCGCCCCCGGATCCGGCGCTGGTGTTCCTCAGGGGGCTTCTCCTTATAAGGGAGGGGAAGCGCGGCGAAGCCCTGGCCCTGCTGGAAGAGGCCGCCTTGCTGGAGCCGGAATATCCGCTTTTCAGGCTCAGTCTGGCGGAAAACCGGTTCCTCCTTTCCGGGGACCCCGGGGATCCGAAGTTCGCGGCCGATTTGGGCGCGGCCCTGTCCCTTGACCCGGAGAATGGCTGGGCGCATAATCTGGCCGCCCGGGCCGCCCTTGCCCGGGACGACACGGTCGAAGCCGCCCGGTGCCTGGAAGACGCGGCCCGCCTTTTGGGCGGGGAGCCTGCCGTGCGCCTTAGCCAGGCCGAACTGCTGTCAAAGCAGGGCAGGCTGGACGAGGCCCTGGCTGTGCTGGACGCCGCTCCGGGGGAAGACAGCGGGGGGCTTATGGCGCACTACGCCGGAAACCTCCTCTTTCGCGCAGGCCGCTTTGAAGATGCCGACGCCCGGTACCGCCGGGCCATAGAAGCTTCTCCGGGCGACGCTTCCTATCTCTGCGACAGGGCCTCCTGCCTGATAGAGCTGGGCCGTTTCGGCGAGGCCGACGGGATTCTCGCCCTTGCCCACAGCCTGGAGCCGACGCCGGCCGTTCTGGAGCAGATTGCCTATGTCGCCGCCAAGAAAGGCGAATACCCCCGCGCGGAGGCTGCCTGCAACGCCGCGCTGGAACTGGACGCCGATCATATCCCTTCGCTGCTTACCTTGGGGGGAATCTACGCCGCCCGCTTCCGCTGGGACGAAACCGCCGCGATCCTCCGCAGGCTGGACGCCCTTTCCCCGGACGAAGCCGCCCGGAAACGCCGCGAGGAGCTCCGGTCCCGGCTCGGGGAAGCCCTGACCCGCCTTATCCCCTGCGCGTCCTGCGGCCGGATCTGGCGCGTGGGGCGGCCGGCAGAGCCTGTCAGGCCGGTACGCCTTTTCGCCATGCCCCCGGACGAGCTGCCCGCCGGAAGCTGCCCGCGCTGCGGCAAGACCTGGTGCGTCGGCTGCGCCAGGCGGTCCATGGACGAGGACGGCCGCTTCCTCTGCCCGGACTGCGGCCTTTCCCTTAAGCTCGCCGACGAAGGCCTGAGAAAACTCATTCACGATTGGGCGGAAAAAGAGCGGCTGTTTGAGCCTGTCCCGGAAACCGAAGTTTTGAGACAGTCCCAATTATTAGAGGAAAAGCAGTAATAGCGGGAAAAGGCGGGAATCCGCGTAGCTTCGCCCGTGCGCCATACGTATTGACAAATCCCCGGAAAACCAGCATTTTCATTATTACAATGTCTATTTTGTCGATACAATCGCATGTTGTTTACGGTTACGCAGGAAACAGCGCTGCGGTTTTTCCGCTCCAGCGGCTTGGCCGCGAAGTTTGGGCGGTAAATACTGTGGAATTTTCCAACCATACAGGATACGGCGCCTGGCGGGGAAAGGTTCTGGGCGCGGATCTCGCGGAAGATCTTGTCGCGGGGCTTGAGGACCGGCAGGTCCTGGGCCGGTGCGAGGCCCTGCTGTCGGGCTATATGGGAGACGCGGCCATCGGCGCTGCGGTGGCGAACGCCCTGCGCCTGGTCCGCCGGGCGGCCCCCGGGGCGCTCTACTGCTGCGACCCGGTTATGGGGGACGTGGGCCGGGGCTTTTACGTCAAGCCGGATATCCCGGCTATTTTCCGGGAAAAGCTTGTGCCCCTCGCGGACATAGTCACGCCCAACCAGTTTGAGCTTGAGGCCCTGACGGGTATGAACTCCGCCGGAATTAAAAACGCCGGGGATGCCATTGGCAAGGTTCACGCCATGGGGCCGAAAGTGGTGCTGGTTACAAGCTACCAGGAGGACGGCGGGGATTCGGGCCCGGCGTCCGGCGGTTCCGGCGTTGATCGCATTACCATGCTCGCTTCCGACGGCTCGTCGGTGTACCGGGCCAG
>JAIRRR010000213.1 GCA_031255875.1 Treponema sp. | reverse complement strand
TCAAGCCGCGCATGGTTATCGGGATTCCGTCCTGCATCACCGAAGTGGAACGCCGGGCCGTGGAGGAAAGCGCCTACAAGGCCGGCGCCCGGGAGGTAATGGTTATCGAGGAAAGCCTTGCCGCGGCGATCGGGGCGGATATCCCCATTTTTGAGCCGGCGGGGCATATGATCTGCGATATAGGCGGCGGCACCACCGAAATTTCGGTGATTTCCCTGGGGGGCATGGTGGTCACGAACGCCATCAGGCTCGGGGGTGACGAATTCGACGAGGCGATCATCAAGCACGTGCGCAGCGTCCACAACCTTATCATCGGGGAGCAGACTGCGGAAAGGCTCAAGGTCGAGATAGGCAACGCCTCCCCGGACAAAACCATCGAAAAGGTGGAAATAAAGGGGACCGACGCCATTACCGGGCTTCCCCGCAGGCTGGAGATCGATTCCGTGGAGGTAAGGGAGGCGCTGAAGGACCCCATCACCCAGATCATCGACGAGATAAAAACCACCCTGGGCCAGACCCCGCCGGAGCTTGCGGCGGACATTGTGGAACGGGGTATCGTGATGACCGGCGGCGGGTCCCTGCTCAAGGGCCTTCCCAAGCTTATTTCGAAGGAAACCGGCGTGCCGGTTATTCTTGCCGAGCGGCCGCTTGACTGCGTCGCCCTGGGCGCGGGAAAATACTTTGAAAATGCCAGAGGATTTGACAATACCCGCAGTATTTATGACAGCCTGAACGGTTAATCTTTATGAAACTCGGGAGGGAGCGGAGGAAGAAGAGGAAGCTCAACGCGGATATCTACGTGTTCGCCGTCCTTTCCCTTTTTTCGTTCGGCCTGCTCTTTTTTTCCACGCTGAGCTTTGTGGTAAATTTTAAAAACGTAGGGCTTTCCATATTTTCGGGGGTTCGCGGAGGGGTATACGGCGTCTCCTCGCGGATTGCGCGGACGGTTAATTCCATACAGGAGCTTGCGGCGCTGCAAAAGGAGTACGCGGAGCTTACCGAGCGGGTCGCGCGGTACGAACAGCTTGAGCGGAGCGCGGCGGAGATACGACAGGAAAACTACCGCTTCCGGGAACTGCTCGGCTTTTCGCAGCAGATCCCCTACCGGCATTATCCCGCAGAAATAATCGGCCGCGATCCGGACAACCTCTTTTCGGCTTTCGTGATCAACAAGGGCAGGCACGACGGGGTTGCCTACAATATGGCGGTTATCACGTTTCAGGACGGCGTCCAGGCCCTGGCGGGAAAGGTGATCCAGGCGGGCCAGTTTGAAAGCCTGGTGATGCCCGTATACGACGCAAGTTCTTTTGTCCCCGCGCGCTTTGCCTCCTCGCGCTACGAAGGCCTTGCGGAGGGCCAGGGCAAAAGCGAGTACCCCCTGCTCATGCGGCTTATCAGCAAGCGCGCCCGGGACGATATCCGCTTCGGGGATATGGTGATCACGAGCGGCATAGGCGGGGGCTACGGCGCGGTATACCCTGCGGGAATCAATATCGGCCGGATAAGCAGGATATTTTACAAGGAAGACGAAACTTCCATGGAGGTGGAACTGGAGTCTGTCCTTGATTTTTCCCGGCTGGAATATGTATTCGTGATTGACGCGGCATCGCCGGATTCGGAAACGCCCGGCAGCGCGGCGTCCTCCGACAATGCGGCGCTTGCCGGGTTCGGCGGGGCCGGTGATGGCTAAGAACGTAATCTGGACAACGGTCTTTTCCGTTATTGCCGGAATCCTGCAGTCAACGCTGCTGGCCCGCCTTGCCGTCGATCACGCGGTGCCGGACCTTGCCCTGGGGATACTGGTTTTTGCCGCTTACCAGAACGGCGCCATGACCGGGCAGCTTTCGGGCTTTTGCTCGGGCATCATGCTTGATTTCCTTTCGGCCGCCCCGCTCGGACTCAACGCCTTTGTACGCACCCTGGTCGGGGCCCTTGCCGGGCGCATGAACGGCACTTTTTTTCTGGACAGTTTTTTTCTTCCCATGGCCCTCTGCGCCGGGGCGACGGCGATCAAGGCGGTGCTGTATTTTGTTTTGCATATGCTCTTTTCCGGCGCGATCCCGTCTTACGCGCTTTCCGAAAGCACCCTGTGGATCGAATTGGCGATCAATACCCTTATCGCGCCTCTCTTGTTCGGTCTTTTAAGACTCTTCAATACTCTCCTTATCGGGAAAAGGGAAAGCTAAATGTTGTCATTCCTGCCGGGGCCGGAACCCCTTGACGAGGAAAAACCCCAGTTTCGAATGCGGGTGCTCCAGGTTGTTTTTATCCTGATCTTCGTGCTGTACGGTGTCCAATTGTTCGCGATGCAGATACTGAACGGCGAAATGTACGTCAGCCGCGCCCAGAACATAGCCCGCCAGACCACCGTGCTAAACGCCCAGCGGGGTGAAATTTACGACCGGAATTTCGACCAGCCCCTGGTGCTCAACACCGATTCTTTTGCCGTGAATATTACCCCGGCGGAGGTGCCCAAGGACAGGATGTCCGAGGTGATCAGCCGCACGGCCAGAATCCTCGGAATAAGCCGGGAACAGATCGACAGGAGAATTCCCGCCCAGTATTATTACCTTTACCAGCCGGTCGAGGTCGCCGTCAATGTCCCGTTTAACACGGTCGCCACTATAGCGGAAAACGCGGACGCCCTTCCGGGGGTTTCCTGGCAGTCCAAGCCCGTCAGGAACTACATCGGCCTGGAGAGCCTTTCCCATATCATCGGCTACGTGGGGAATATTACCCGGGACGAGCTTACCATGCTCTACAACCGGGGTTACCAGCAGGGGGACATAATCGGCAAGGCGGGGATAGAACGGCAGTACGACGAGATTCTGCGCGGGAAAAAAGGGCGGGAAACCCGGACGGTCGATGTCCGGGGCAGGCGTATCGCGCGCGACACAAACTACATACGGGAATCCCCGCAGATGGGGAAAAACCTGGTGCTCACCATCGACCGTTCCGTGCAAACCCTCGCGGAAAAAGCCCTGGGAAAACGCATGGGGGCGGTGGTGGTTATGAGGCCGTCTACCGGCGAGATACTCGCCATGGTATCCTACCCCTGGTACAATCCGAACATATTCAGCCGCACCGATTTTGACGCCGATTACCAGCTCCTGATAAACGATCCGAACAAGCCCCTCTTAAACAGGGCCATACAGTCAAGTTACCCGCCGGCGTCCACCTTTAAGGTTGTCATGACGACCGGAATCCTCGCGGAAAACGTGTTCTCCCCGGAACAAACCATCAACTGCCTGGGGGAGCTTTCCTACGGCGACCGGCTCTGGCGCTGCCATATCAGGAGGCCGGGCCACGGCCGGCTCAACTTACAGCGGGCCATGGCCCAGTCCTGCGATATTTACTACTGGATCGTGGGCCGGGATTACCTCGGCGTTGAGCGCATCGTGAACTATGCCCGGAAATACGGCTACGGGGAATTGACCGGCGTCGATCTTCCCGGCGAAATCGCCGGTTTTATCCCGACCCCCCAGTGGAAGGACAGGCGTTTCCACGAACGGTGGCTCGGCGGCGACACGATGAATATGTCCATCGGCCAGGGCTATACCCTGGTTACCCCCGTGCAAATGGCCAATATGGTGGCTATGGTGGTAAACGACGGGATCATCTACAAGCCCCATCTTCTCAAGGAAGTGCGCGATCCCCTGACCGGCGCGGTGGAGCAGAATGCCCAGCCCGAGATACTGCACGAAGGCGATATTGACCGGGAAGTGCTCGCCAGGGTACGCCAGGATATGCGTTCCGTTATCAGCGAGGGGACCGCCCGGTTCCCCCTGAACATCGGGTCCGTGGAGATCGCGGGAAAGACCGGGACCGGGGAAGTCGGGCTGCAGAACAGGTGGCACTCCTGGTTTACGGCCTTTGCCCCCTACCGGACCGATAATCCGGAAGAGCGCGTGGTGGTGTCCATTATTGTCGAAGCGGTAAACGACTGGGAGTGGTGGGCCCCCTACGCGTCGGCCATCATATTCCAGGGCATATTCGCCGGGCAGAGCTACGAAGATGCGGTCCGCGCTCTTAATTTCCAGTATATCATGCCGGTTCAGGGGCGGCGGGAATAATGCGGCTGCAAAATATCCTGGGAATAGACTATGCGCTGTTTCTTTCGGCTATTGTACTTTCTGTTTTCGGAATCCTCTTTATTTATTCTTCAGGCATTAACGCCTCGGGCGTCCAGGTGTCGGACGAATACGTAAGGCAGATAATCTTTGCCTCTTTCGGCGTGGTCCTGGCGCTGGCCCTGGCCCTGGTCAATTACCGGCGCCTCTATGAAGTATCGGCGTACCTTTACCTGGGCACCCTCGCGCTTCTCGCCTATACATGCCTGTTCGGCCGCACCGTGTCGGGAGCCCGCGCATGGATCGGCATCGGCTCTTTCGGCATCCAGCCTTCGGAATTCGCCAAAATAACAACCATCGTCCTCCTTGCCCGGTATCTGGATTCCTCCAGGCGGAACCCCAGAACTTTCCTGCGCTTTGCCATTTCCTGCCTTATCGTATTTATCCCGATGGTTTTGATTCTGCTCCAGCCGGATTTCGGGACCTCCCTCGTTTTTATCCCCATCCTGCTTGTAATGACCTTTATCGCGGGGATCTCCATAAAGTACATACTGTTCTTCGGCATCTGCATCGCGCTTACAGGTTTTCTTATGGGACTGCCCCTGTGGCAAACCTATATCATGCGGAACGCGTCTTCTTCCCTGCATATACTGATGAATTTCCGCTTTGTCGCGGCGACCATCCTGTCGCTCTTTATCGTGCTCCTTATCGCGCTCTTCGGCCTTCTCCGCTACAAGAAACGGTACTTCTACTGGATAATCTATGCGGCGGCGGTAGTAATACTGTCGCTGGCCCTGTCTTTCCTGTCCCACAAGGTGCTCAAGGATTATCAGATTATGCGGCTCATCGTATTTCTCGATCCTAACGTAGATCCCCAGGGTTCGGGCTGGAATATTATCCAGTCAATTACCGCCATAGGGTCCGGCGGCCTGTGGGGCAAGGGTTATCTCCAGGGGACGCAGAGCCACTACCGCTTCCTGCCCCAGCAGAGCACCGACTTTATCTTTTCGATATACACCGAGGAATGGGGTTACGCGGGGGGCATTCTGGCCTTAGCCCTTTTCCTCTTGATAAGCCTCCGTTTAATCAGAATCGTAAAAACCACGAGCGATACATTCGGCTCCCTTATTGCCGCCGGCCTTTCCTCGGTTTATATTTTTCACTTTCTCATCAATGTGGGGATGACCATGGGGATCATGCCCATTACCGGAATACCGCTGCTGTTCATGTCCTACGGGGGCTCCGCCATGATCACCGCCATGTCGGGCATCGGTCTTGCCCTGAGCATTTACATAAGAAGGTACCAGCACTGATCTTATGGGCAGGCGTTTTGTTGATCCGGTAAAGGATTTGGGGGATCTTCTCGCTACAGTGGAAAAACCCGCGCGTTACGCCGGCGGCGAGTACGGAAGGCTTGCCAGGATCCCTTCCGCCGCGCCGGAGGGGTCCGTCCTTTACCTGGCGGCCGCCTTCCCCGACCTTTACGAAATCGGCATGTCGAACCAGGCCGTGCGCATCCTCTACAACCGCTTGAACCGCATTCCCGGCATAGTCTGCGACCGGGCCTTTGCCCCGGCCCCTGATTTTGAAAAGCTCCTCAGCGAGCAGGGGCTGCCGCTTTACGGGCTTGATACCGGGATCAGCCTTAAGGACCTTGATCTGCTTTGCTTCACCCTGAGTTACGAGCTGGGGATTTCGGGCGTCCTTTCCATGCTCGGCGCCGCTTCCATACCCCTGCGCTCCGCCGAAAGGGGCGAATCCGATCCCCTGGTGATCATGGGCGGGCCCTGCGTTTCCAACCCCCGGCCATACGAGCGTTTTATCGACGCGTTCTGGATTGGGGAAGCGGAAGGCGGTTTTTTCGAGCTTGCCGGAAAAATGGCGGAAATGAAAAAGGCAGGGGAGGGGAGGGCGGCCCTTCTTTCCCTGCTCCGCGCACATCCCTCCGTGTGGGCGGTCGGCAAGGAAAAGGCTCTGCGCGCCGTTGATACCGCCTTTGCCAAACGCGGGGCCGCCGCCGCAGTTTTCCCGGTCCCCAGCATGAAGACAGTCCAGCACCACGGCGCGGTGGAGATTATGCGCGGCTGCCCTTCGGGCTGCCGTTTCTGCCACGCCGGAATCTGGTACCGGCCCATGCGGCAGAAAGACGCCGCCGTTGTCGCCGGAGAGGCCCGCGCCTTTATCGAAGAGGGCGGCTACCGGGAGATCAGCCTCTCCTCGCTTTCCACCGGGGACTACCGCAATATAGGCGGCCTTTTGGAAACGCTTGCCCGCGAATTCTCCCCCCGGCATATTTCCTTCCAGCTCCCTTCCCTGAAGGTGTCCACCTTTTCCCTGCCCATTCTGGAAAAAGTGTCCCGCATCCGCAGGAGCGGCCTTACCTTCGCGGTGGAGACTCCGAATGATCTGGGGCAGCTTGCCGTAAACAAATGCGTTTCCCGGGATTCTGTTGTTTCGATAATAAACGAAGCCCGGAAAAACGGCTGGCGGGGCGCGAAATTCTACTTTATGATCGGCCTTCCCCTCCGGGAGACAGCGGCCGGCCCCGCGCGGGAGGAAGAGGAAATCGCAGACTTTATCGCGGACGTGGGCCGGAGAACCCGCACTCATTTTAACATAAACGTCGGCCCCTTTGTCCCCAAACCGCACACGCCCTACCAGTTCTGCGCGCAGATTGGCGAGGGGGAGGCGAAAAACAAACTCGACTATATACGCGCCAGGCTCAAGCCCCTGGGGCACAAGGTGAGCACGGCAAACCCATTCACCGCCGTGATCGAGGGCGTTCTAAGCCGGGGCGACGGGCGGGCAGGGGAGCTGGCTGAGGAGGCCTTCCTCCGGGGCTGCCGCCTTGACGCCTGGGACGAATTCTTCAAGGAGGATGTGTGGCGCGAAATCTTTTCCCGGAACGAGGCCCTTGTAAGCGAAATACTTGGCGGGGAAAACGCCGGGGAAAAGCAGTGCCCGGCCCCGCCCTGGGGCTGTATTGATTCGGGCGTCTTGCCCGGGTATCTGTGCCGGGAATACGAAAATTCCCTGTGCGCCAGGGCGACGGAGCCCTGCGCCGAAAAGTGCGCTCACCCCTGCGGCATCTGCCCGGGCCGGGGCCGTATCGCGGAAAACCTCGGCACCGGCGAAAACATTCCTCGCCCGGCGTATGTTGAAAAAACGGAGGCCGGGCCGCTGCGGCAAAACAATGGCGCTATAGCCCCTCCGGGCAAAACCGGCGAACATACGGCCGGGCGAGGGAATCCTGCGGACCCGGAAACCTGCCGTATCGTCTTTTCCTTTAGCAAAGAGGGGAGCGCGGTCTGGCTTCCCCATCTTTCGCTGATAGAAGTTTTTTCCATGACGATGTGCCGCGCCGGGATCCCCGTGCTCTTTACACAGGGCTTCAACCCCCTGGCAAAACTCGATTTCGCGTCCCCGCTTTCCGTCGGAATCGCGGCGGAGGGGGAAATAGCCACGGCGGACCTTGAACCCGGCATGGGCGCCGAAGAATTTGTCCGCCGCGTCAACCCCCGGCTGCCCTCGGGCATAACGGTGACCGGCGCCATAAAAGTGAGCATAGCGCCCGGGACAAAAAAACATTCCGCCGCGTCCCTGCTCTGGGGTTATGAGTACCGCTCAAGCAGCGCCGGCGCTACGGACACGGTCGGGGCCGCCCGGGAAAAAGAGTACCGGCAGAGGCGGCTTGACGCCGGGGAGCCGCTTTCGCTCCTGTGCCGCAAGGCCGTTCTGGCAAGACGCCCGGCTTCGACCGGGTCGGAGGAAGGTCTGTCTTATTTCGATGTCTACCGGGAAATCTACGGGGA
>JAIRRR010000203.1 GCA_031255875.1 Treponema sp. | reverse complement strand
TTTTACCCTCTTTTGGCGCGTACCCTGGATCGGGGGCTTGACCGGAGGGAGCTGGGGGATTTCTTTGTCCGGCTGGGCAAGGAGCGGATGAGGGAGGGCTTTCCCATCTCGGAGCTGATCTACGCGGTAAATCTAAGCCAGCAGACGGTGATTTCCTATATCATGACGGATTTCGGCATTGACAGTTCCCTGCGCATGTACCAGTCAATGGGAATTTTGAACAAAGTAGCGGAATTTTTCCTGCTCGGCTGTTTTTACCTGACCAAGGGGTACCTTGAGTCGACCTATACAAACATGAAGTCAAAGAGCGCGGTAGACGAGGATATTTTGAAACAGTACTTTAAGGATGATTTTTTCTTTAAACAAGACGACGAATAGACGGCAGTTAAATATGGAGCGAGACGCATGGACGGCCTGGAGATAAAAACGATTTTTACCCTGGAGCTTTTTGGATACAGCGTCCCGATCACCGAAACAGTAGTGGTAAGCTGGGCGGTAATGCTGTTCCTCATTGTCGCTTCCCTTATATTTACCCGGCGTATGCGGGAAATTCCCCGGGGCGTCCAGGCCGTCCTTGAGGCGGGGGTGGAATTTCTGAACGGTTTTTCCGCAAAGAATTTTCACCGCTGGGCGAAGTGGTTCGGGCCCTATATCGGCACCCTGTTTCTGTTTCTCGCGGCCGCCAACATTATCGGTTTTCTTACCCCGGTGGCGGTTTCCGTATTCGGTTTTCATATCGAGCCTCCTTTTCGGATAAGGCCCCCGACCCGGGATATCAACGTTACTGCGGCGCTCGCGCTGATCTCCATCGTGCTGGTGCTGGCGGCCGGCTTTATGGGCAGGGGGGTTAAAGGCTGGTTCAAGGGCCTGCTCTATCCGGTGCCCTTGATGCTTCCCTTCAATATTTTGGAATACGGTATAAGGCCGCTCTCGCTCTGCCTCCGGCTTTTCGGGAATGTGCTGGGCGCGTTCATCCTGATGGAGCTTATCGGGCGTCTTTTCCCCCTGGCCCTGCCCATGGTTTTTTCGCTGTACTTCGATTTTTTTGACGGCCTTTTGCAGGCAGTGGTGTTTACCTTTCTGACCACCCTCTATATAGGCGAAGCGCTGGAAATGCCGGGGGTCTCTGAATAAACGGTTAATAATTGCGAACATTTTAATTACCAAGGAGCTGTTTTATGGACTTACAAACTTTAATTGCCCTGGGCGCGGGTATCGCGGTCGTCGCCGCTCTTGGCGCGGGCATCGGCATCGGCATTGCCACTTCGGGGGCGGCCCAGGCTATCAGCCGGCAGCCGGAAGCGGCGGGGAAGATTACCCCCCTGTTCTTCCTGGGCGTGGCCCTGGCGGAATCTACCGCTATCTACGGCCTGGTTATCGCCATCCTCCTCTTTACCAAGCTGCCTTAAGCATGAAACCCTGTTTCATGTTTGGCTTAAAGCGGGGCTGTTATGCTTAATTTTTCCGTGACCTTCATCATAACCATCATTAATATCGCGATATTGTTTTTTATACTCCGGGCGATTCTTTTCAAGCCGGTAACCAGATTTATTGATGAGCGGGCGGAGAGGGTCCGGGATATTCAGAATCAGACGGAGAAGGACAGGAGCCAGGCGAGGGCCCTGCTTGCGCAATACGAGGCCCAGATGAAGAAAGCCGAGGAAGACGGCGCGGAGATTATCCGCGCCGCCACGGAGACGGCGAACGAGGAGGCGGCCCGGATTGTCGCGGAGGGCAAGGCCAATGCGGAACGTTACCTGGAAAAGGCGCTCAAACAGCTTGAGGCCGAACAGCGGACGGCTATGGCGGTTTTCAGTACCGAAGCGGCAGCCCTGGTGCTGACCGCCGCAGCCCGCCTGCTGAAACACAGCCTGAGCGACGAGGACAGCCGGGAGCAGGCGGCCATACTGCTGCGGGAACTGGGAAAGAGGCATGTTCCTTCCTGAGCGCTGGGCCGTGGCTTTTACGGAGCTTTGCGGCGAGGACCTCGAAGAAGGCGTCGAAGCCTTCAGGGTTTTTGTGTCCTGCACCGCCCGGCTCAAAGGCCGCCTTGACGGGAACAGCAAGGCCCTGCGTTTCGAGGCGCTGCTGCGGAAAGCCCTTAAAGAAGCCGGTTTCGATTCTGCGGCCCTTTCCGGAAAGGCGATTTTAGGCCGGAATTCCCGGCTGGAGAACCGGGGCACGGAACTGGCCCTGCGTTTTATCATCTTCCTGCTGAAAAAGAGTTATTTCAGGTACCGGCAGATCCTGCTGGCCGAGATAGAGCGGGCGGCGGATCGGATGCGGGGAAGGGTCCGCGTTGTCCTTGAATCCGCCGAGCCGGCGGACAGCGCCCTGGAAGACAGGATAAGGGCCGGGCTGCTGCGGAGGACCGGCGCCCGGGAAATTGTCCTTGACCGGCGGGTTATTCCGGGATTGATCGCGGGGTACCGGGTTTACCTGGGCGCCGAGCTGCTGGATACCAGTTTTCAGGGATTGATGCGCAAGATGGCCCTGAACCTGGGGGTTCCTATGGGCGGGGAAATCGCCGGAGATCCTATTGATTCTTTGTGGGAGATCTTTTAATGGCAAATTTTGGAGATCTGGTTAAGGTTTTACAACGGCAGATAGAGGAATGGGAAACCGAGCCTATTTCGGAATCTGTGGGCGTTGTAACCCTTGTCGGGGATTCGGTGGCTACTGTTTTCGGCCTGGACAGCGCTGTCTACGGGGAGTTAATCGAGTTCGCGTCCGGCGCTACCGGCGTCGTGCTTAACCTGGAAGAGGACGGGGTGGGCGTGGTGCTCCTTACCGGGGAATCCAGCGTCAAGGACGGCGACGAGGCGCGCGGCACCGGCCGCGTGGTTTCCGTGCCTTCCGGGAACGGCTTTTTCGGCAGGGTGGTGGACCCCCTGGGGAATCCTGT
>JAIRRR010000185.1 GCA_031255875.1 Treponema sp. | reverse complement strand
TCCGGGGTATGCGGCGCCAATGACGGCAACCTCAAAGCGTTGGAAGGCCAGCTCGGCGGACGCATCGCGGCGCGGGGTAACGAGATACGCTTCCGGGGCGGGGACGAGGCCGCGTCAAGACGTTTCAGGTCGGTAATGGACAACCTTGTCGCTGCGGTAAAGGCGGGGGAACTTCCTTCGCCCGAATATGTTCGGGCTTTGGCGGGTATACGGGAAACCGAAGCCGCCGCACCGGAAGAGGCCGTCCGGGACCCCATGCGGGAAGCGATGATACATATCCCCCGTGGTTTCAGGAACGTGTTTCCCCGGAGCAGGAATCAGGCCGAATACATCAAGGGTATGCGTTCCCACGACATCAGCTTCTGCGTGGGGCCGGCGGGAACCGGCAAGACCTACCTTGCCATTGCGGAGGCCCTCAACCTCGTGCTGTCCAAGAAAATGCGCAAGCTGGTACTTACCCGGCCGGTGGTGGAAGCGGGCGAAAGCCTGGGGTTCCTGCCCGGCGATCTCGCCCAGAAGATCAACCCCTACCTCAGACCCCTTTACGACGCGATGGAGGCACTTGTCCCCTACGAAATGGTACGCCGTATGGAAGAAGACCGGGTCATAGAGATCGCGCCCTTGGCCTATATGCGGGGCCGCAGCCTCAACGACTGCATGATCATCCTTGACGAGGCGCAGAATACCACCAAAGAGCAGATGAAGATGTTTCTCACGCGCATCGGGGAGCGGGCCAGGGCCGTGATTACCGGCGACGTGACCCAGATCGACCTCCCCCGGCGCGCGGATTCCGGGCTGATCCACGCCCTTTCCATTCTGAAAGGCGTCGAAGGCATCCACTTCGCCTATCTCCATACGGCCGATGTGGTCCGCCACCCCCTTATAAAGAAGATCATCCAGGCCTACGACGCCGCGCCGGAACGGGCGCGAGCCGGGGAAGGACAATAATGAAGAAAAATGTTTTTCTGACGCGCGATTTGTACTTTGCGTCCCTCGTGCCGAAGGACCTCCGCCGCGCCCCGGTACTGGTGTCTCTGGCCGCCTACGCCATTTCCCTGGCCCTGATCATAGGCGGGCAGGGTTATCTCTCCTTTTCCGTGACGGAAAACGGGGAATTCGAAGTCGGCCGGGTGGCGGAACGGGACATTATCGCGAACCAGGCGGTGTCGTACATTGACGAAGTGGCCACCCGGGAAAAGATCGATGCCCTGGAACGGCAGACGCCCGCGGTTTTCAGCTATTCCGCCGAGGCGACCGAGGGCATCCTCGTTTCCTACGGGCGTTTTGTTGCCCTGGCCGAGGAATTGCTCGATTCCGCCGAAACCGCCGAGGCTTTCCGCGATGCCGTCGAGGAACAGTTCCCCGGCGCCTTCCCCGGGGAAATTATCGCGGCGCTTTACGAGGACCCTGACCGGGGGCAGTTTCCCGCCTACGGCCTCCAGACCCTGCGGTACATCATCCTGGAAGAGGGGATCTTCTCCCTTCCCGAAACCGGGCTTGAGACCTTTAACCCCCAAATCGCCGAGCTCAGGCACAACTACGGCCCCCGCACGGAACGGGAAAATGTCGCCTATACCCATGTCATCACCCTGGACAAGGCCGGGACGGCTATAGAACACTACATCGCCCAGGCCGGCTTTCGGCCGGGTTTTGCCCGGCTAGGGCCGGCGCTCCTCGATCCTTTCATTACCGAGAATGTGTTTTATTCCCGGGAGGACACGGAGCGGCTTGTCGCGGAATTGCGGGGCAGGACGGAGCCGGTAATGGGCTCTGTCGAGCGGGGGGATGTCGTAGTCCGGAAAGGTTTTATCGTGACGGAAAGGGACATGACCGTGCTCAACGCCCTCAACGCCCAGGCCAGGGGCGGGGACCCCCGGCTGCTCATCGGCCGCATCCTCATTTTCACCCTTGTCTACGGGTTTATGCTGTTCTTCATGGGCCGCCGG
The DNA here is from genome assembly GCA_031255875.1 of Treponema sp. Lineage (GTDB taxonomy): Bacteria > Spirochaetota > Spirochaetia > Treponematales > Breznakiellaceae > JAIRRR01. The sequence goes on along the minus strand of JAIRRR010000185.1, from coordinate 12,234 downwards.
ATCATCGGGCGCCTCCTCAAGCCTTCGGAGGTTTACCTGCTCTGCGTTCTGGCCGTTGTCTATACCGGCGCCGCGGTGTTCTTCAAGAGCCTCAATATAACGGAGTACCCCGCCGCCATCTTCCTCCCCACCTCGCTGATGATCATGCTGCCGGCCATCCTGATAAACCTCCGGGCCTCCTTTGCCGTGGCCATAGCCCTGCCCCTGGTCGCCTTTCTTTCCGGGGCGTTTGACAGCGCCTCCTACATCCTGGCCCTGACTTCTTCGATAGCCGCGGCCTACGCGGTGCGGGAGGCCGAGCGGCGCATGGACCTCTTCAAGGCGGGGCTTGTAATCGCCGCGATCCAGTGCGTCGCCTCGACGGCCATACTCCTCATCCAGAGCCAGCCCCTGGTCAATTACCCGCCCGTCCTCTTCTGGACCGCTTTCAACGGCCTCGCCTCGGGGATGATGGTCCTGGGCTTCCTCCCCATACTGGAACACGCCCTGAATTCCGTAACCACCTTCCGGCTTATCGAGCTTTCGGACCTCAACGCCCCGGCCTTCAAGCGGCTGTTCAGCGTGGCCCCGGGAACCTACACCCATTCCCTCATGGTGGCCACCCTGGCGGAAAACGCCTGCCAGGAAATCGGGGCCAACCCCCTGCTGGCCCGGGTAGGCGCCTATTACCACGACATAGGCAAGATGGATAACCCGAATTATTTTGTGGAAAACCAGACCGACTACAACAAGCACGACGACATCAACAACCCCCGCCTTTCCGCCACGGTAATCCGCAGCCATGTCAAGCTGGGCGTGGAAAAGGCCCGCTCCCTGGGGCTTCCCAAAGAGGTGATCGACATAATAGCGGAACACCACGGCAACTCCGTGATTAGCTGGTTCTACAACGAAGCCTTAAAACGGGAGATCCAGGTTGATGTCGAGGATTTCAGCTATCCCGGCACGCCCCCCCGTTCAAAAGAATCCGCAGTGGTCATGCTGGCGGACACCACGGAAGCCGCCTGCCGGACCCTGAAAAAGCCCACCGCGAGCAGGCTCGAGAAATTTATCCAGGAACTTATCATGGCCAAGTTCGAGCACGGCCAGCTCTCCGCGTCCGAGCTGACCTTTATCGACCTGGAAACCATCAAGAATTCCTTTGTCCGGGTTTTGGCGAGCCAGTACCACGCCCGTATCGAGTATCCCAAAAAGGAACCCCAGCCGAACGCTTCTTCCCCGGAAGACGCGCCCCAGGATCCGGGGGGCGGGGAATGAACCGGGCCGAGGTCCGCGCCGAGGAGGTCCCCTTACCCCCCTGGACAGACGCCCTGGCGGCCTATTCGCTGAAAGTGCTTGACGCCCTGGGCAAGGACGGCTGGGACCTTTCGATCCTCCTCTGCAACGACGCGTATATCAGGAAACTCAACGCCCGGTACCGGGACAGGGACGAGGCCACCGATGTGCTTTCCTTCAGCCTGGGGGAAACTTGCCCGGACGCCGGAGAAGGGGAGCGCTACCTTCCCGGGGATATAGCGGTTTCCCTGGAAACCCTTGAAGAAAATTCGCGATTTTTTGAAGTTTCGTTTGATGAAGAGTTGCGCCGTGTTATAATTCATGGCATGCTACACTTGAGCGGTATGGATCACCAAACCAACAGCGGGAACGAGCCCATGCTGCTCTTGCAGGAAGAAATTCTGAACAAAACAGGGGGGCGGATTTTACCGCTTAATTCCCGCCGGGCTTTTACCCCGGCCCGGGCGGGCGGCGGGATCTTATGAGCGCGGGCGATTTTATGAAGTCCTTTTTCAAAAAAGGCGACATGAGCAAGAGGCTGGAATCTCTGGAGTCGGATCAGAAGGAAATGATCCGCGGCGTTCTTGAATTGCCGGATACCACGGTCAAGGAGATCATGGTACCCCGCATCGACGCGGTGTTCCTGCCCGTTGACGTACCCAAAGACGAGCTGCTTTCCACAATCGTGGAAAGCGGCCATTCCCGCTTTCCGGTCTACGAGGACACCATCGACAATGTAATCGGCATCCTCTATGTCAAGGACCTTTTAAGCTGCGTCGTCAGGAATGACCTCCTGGACATACGGGGCATTCTGCGCAAGCCCTTCTTCGTCCCCCATTCCAAGCACATTGACGAGCTCCTCACGGAACTGCGCCGCCGCCGCGTCCATATCGCCGTGGCGGTAGACGAATACGGCGGAGTGTCCGGAATCATCAGCATGGAGGACATTATCGAGGAGATAATCGGGGACATACAGGACGAGTTCGACAACGAGCGGGAGGACATACTCAAGCTGGAGGAGGATTCCTGGCTCTGCGACGCCCGCATGAATCTCGAGGACCTTTCGGAGGAGATCGGGGTGGAGCTGCCGGTGGAGAATTTCGATACCCTGGGCGGTTTTGTGTTCGATCTTCTGGGGAAAATCCCGGTACCGTACGAAAAAGCCGTGTATGAAAACATCGATTTTATCATCCAGGATATGGAAGGCCATAAAATCAACACGGTCAAAATCGTAAAACGGGAAAGCCCTTCGTGAAACGCGGCCATTTAAAGGGGGAAGCCTCCCCCTGCGCTCCGGTCTTGCGCCCTCCGCTACCCCCTCTACGGGGGTTCCGCCCCCGTGACGCCCCCGCTGCTTCCTCAACGGCCCGCCTGCCCCTTATCTGCTGCCTGTTCCTCTGCGCGGCCCCCCTCTTTTCCCAAACAAACGCCGAAACCTTTTACCAGCGGGGGCAGGCGTTCATGGCCCGGGAGGAATGGTACGCCGCCTCGGAGGCGTTCCTCGAATGCCTCGCCCTTAACCCCGCCCATGCCGAGGGGACCGCCGCCCTGGCTTCCTGCTACTACGAGCTTGGCGAGTACGACCAGGCCCTGAGCTGGACGCGCAGGGCCCGCTCCCTTGCCCGGGCCAGCATGGACCTGGCGAACCTCGAAGCCTCCGTCCTCATCGCCCTGGGCCGCCTTGACGACGCGGAGGCGGTTACCGGCGAAATACTCAGAAGGGAGCCCTACAACCGGGAGGCGGTCTTTGTCGCGGCGGAGCTTGAAATCGCCCGGGGCCGCACGGGAAACGCCCTCGCGCGGTTCCGGGAGATGTCCCGCCGTTACCCCGACGACAGGCGGGTGCTGGTATCCCTGGCCCTGGTAAGCGGATCGCTTGGCGACGCGGAGGGGGCCAGGGCCTATATTGAGCGGGCCATGCTCCTCCACCCCGGGGATTACCGGGTTTACTACTACGCCGCGTACCTGGATTCCCTGGCGGGCCGGCTTTCGCAGGGCATACGCAACGCCGGGGAAGCCCTGGCAATCAGGCCCGGGTTCGCGCCGGCCCATTCCCTGCTCGCCTCCCTGCGCTACCGTTCCGGGGAATGGGAGGAGGCCGCCCGCCTCGCCGACGAGGCGATTTCCCGCGACCGCGGCGATTCGCCGAGCTGGTACCTGAAGGGCATGGCCTATGTACGCATGGGCCGCCCGGCCGAGGCTATCGCCGTACTGTCCGCGGCGGCGGCGATCAGCCCGGGCGACGAATTTATACGGAGCGCGCTGGAAGAACTGCTGATCTCGCAGACCGCCGTGGAGGACCCCGCCCGGAGCCGCTGGGCTGCCTGGCATTTCAGCCGCGCCCGCGACTTCCATTCCCGGAACATGGACGGCGAGGCCCTTTTTGAATACCGCCGGGGCCTCCGCCTCAACCCCTACGCGCTCGATCGCCGGGAATACGTGGAAATTCTCAGACGCCAGGGCTATCCTTCCCGCTATCTTGAGGAACTGAAGTTCCTGCAAACCCTGGGCCTTGAAAAACTCCCCCCGAACGAGGTCCGCGCCATCAACGACTCCGTCGAAGCCTGGGAATCCATGCTCGGCAATACCCTGTACCGGCGCTGGTCCGTGGAACCCATGGAAGTCGCCCAGCGCCACTGGAAAATAGCGGTTTTTTCCCTCGAAAACCAGGCCGCCTTTTACCACCCGGACGCGGCCCTCACCGCCTCGGCCTATATAAAGGACCTTCTGGTGCATGACCGGAACATTGAGGCCATGGATCTGCCCCTGGGCCAGCCGGGTTTTTCCCAGGCCTACAGGGCCGCGCGGGAGGCCGGGGCGGATTATTTCCTCATCGTTTCCCTTACGGAAAACGAGCGGGACCTTTCGGTCACCGGGGAGCTTTTCGTGGGCCGCACCGGTTCCCGCGCCTCGAATTTCCACAGCTACCGTACCGGCCCCGACCGGCTGAGAAACGCCGCGCGGGGGATAACGGGCCAGCTAAGCGCCGCCCTGCCTTTTCGGGGCGTCCTGCTCCGCCGCCGGGCCGGTCAGGGCCTTCTTGACAAGGGGAAGGCCGACGGCGTTGCTGCCGGGACCGTGTACGAGCTTGTCAAAAACGGGAAAGCCGGTATCCGCAACGAGGGCATCGGCCTTGCCTACGCGCCGGAAGACGTGGTAGGCACCCTTGCCATCGACCGCGTTGACGAGGAAGTGAGTTCCGGCGTATTGGCGCGGAGCGGTTTCTTTGACCGGATCGAAGCCGGGGACGAGGTTTTCGCCCAAAAAGAGGCCGAAGCGGAACCGGCCGCCCTGCCCGCCCCGGCAAACCCCGAACTGCGCGGCCTGCTCCGCGCCCTGCGCTAAGCGCCGGGCTTTGTCAAACCCCTTTCGCCAGGCCCGCCGCCCTCTCAAGTTCGTCCAGGCAGTGTTCCCGCGCCTCTTCGAATATTTCCGCAGCGGCAGCCTCGTTTTGCCGCCCCTTGACCGCCGCGACAAGGGGGAGCAGGGTGGTGAGGACAAGCGACGCCCTTTCCGGAAGTTCCGCAAGGCATCGGGCGACGTTCCCCGAAAGGGGGGGCAGGGCTTTTATATCCGCCCGGTACTGTTCAAGGAAGGCGGCTGCGCTGGCGGAGGCTTTGCCCGAAGAAAAAAGCCGCAGGGAACGGGCGGCGCAGCCGCTGCGCGGCCCGGCGCGCAGGGAAACCGGGGCGCCAAGGCCGGGCGCGGCCCGTACTGACGCGGAAAGTTTCCCGGCCTTTGCCTCCAGGGCTTCCCGGTACCCGCGCAGCACCGGAGTCTCGTAACGCCAGGAACAGCCCGCGCCGGTCTTTTCCAGCCGGGGGCTCCGGTAAAGGAATGCCGAAAATTCCGCCTCAAGCGGGTCCAGGCGGTTCTGCCTGAGCGCGAGGCAGGGGTTGATGTAAGTCCCGCGCGCGTAGCACATCCCCAGCGGGTAGGAAAAATCGGCGCCGTAAAGCTCGATTTCCCCGGCCCCGAGGTATTCGGCAAGGGAAAGGGCGGCGTAGGTAACATTGGCCCCGGAAGTGTCCAGTTCCGGGAAAGGCCGCCAGAAACGCGAGAGGTAGCGGGTCAGGGGGTGCCCGCCCGAAAAGAAACGCGCGTTTCCCGCGAGCGAGGCGAGCAGGGGGGTGCTTGCCAGGTCCAGAAACAGGGGTATGTCCGGGGGAAGGGCCGGCCCTTCTTTCCGGGAAAGCCCCATAAAGTGGTAGTAGCTGATGTGCTGGCAGTCAATAGAAATTACCGCGTCCGGTTTAAGGCCGTTTTTGAGCAGCGCGGGCAGGGCGGTATCCACGCTGATGATAAAACAGTCCCGCCTTTTTTCCGCGCCGTATTCCGCAAGGCGCGGAAGCTGTAAATCGAGCGAGGGCCCTGCGGCGCAGATGAGCGCCTTTCTGACCGGCGCGAGGGCCGGGGCGCTTTTTTCCGCAGGGAACATATTCCTGATAATGTTGGAAAACCAGCGCTTCCCGAAGCGGGCCTGCACGGAATAGTCCAGGGAAAGGCGGTCGATGGCCCTCTTTATCGCGTCCCCGGCCCGGGCGAAGGATTCGCCGTCCTGTTCGATCCTCTGCCTGAGCGGGATAACCCGGATTCCCCCGTACAGCGCGGGCTTCCACGTTTCAAGGATGTGGCGTTCCAGGGCTTCGGCGTCATAGTCCACGAGCAGGGTAAAGCGCGGATCGTTGAAGACGCGGATGTATTCCCGGGAGGCCAGAAGTTCCGCGATGCCGTGTATGTCATAATCGATAACCAGGACCTGGCATACCCCTTCCTTTTCAAGCGCCGCCTCGGGGAAATAGCCGCCGCCAAGGCCCAAAAAGACGAGGCAGCCCGCCGCCGAAGCCGATGCCGATACAAGCCGCTCCCCCTCGCGGCGGGGGTCCACCAGCGAATGCAGGGCGTGGGCCGCCCCGGCCGCGTCGACCAGGGCGGGCACCGGCTCCCCGCTCCGGGATTCGAGGAAGCGGTAGCGGCCCAGGGTTGTCCGGGCGGCGCTGAGGCGGGAGCACAGGGCGCTTTGGCGCTGGCTCAGGGCCAGCAGATTCCGTTCAAAGAGAGTCTTATCCATGGCGGCTCCGGTAATTCCCGGCGAGCAGCTTTATTTCTTCCGCGAGCAGCCGCCCGTTCTCGCCGTTGTATTCGTCGCGCCGCCCGTCCAGCAGCAGGAGGGGGCCGAGCCCAGCAAAGACGCTTTCCGCGGCCCCGCTCTTTTCCAGGGCCGCGAGCAGAATGTCCGTCCCGTCCCGCGCAGGGTCCCGGCTCCTCCCGGGCAGGGGAAGGGCGCGGAAGGCGGGCCGGGGCCCCGGCTTCCGCTGTCTCCCGTTTCCGGCCAGCGCGGGCTGCCCGGCCGCTAAAGCGCCGAAGACCGGGTTGTTGTTTCCCAGGGAATAGAGCCGTCCGGGATAGCGGCCAACTTCATCCCTGAACCATTCGGCGTATATTTTCTGGCTTCCCCGGGCGTTTAGATCCGCGGCCCGGAAGAATTCCCTGGAGTACCGGGGGCTGAGCCTGGAGGAACCTTCTTCCTGGAAACGGTCAAGGCCGTAAGGCCGGGCGTGGGTCCTGATATCCCGCTGGGAAAGGTCCATGCCGGCAAAGGCGATCCGGCCGTCGGTCAGGAAAAGGGCCAGGTCGAGGGCCGTAGCGCTGACCGTGCCCCGCTGGGGCAGGCTTATATGCGGGATGCCGAGCCCTTTTAGCACGAGTTCCTGCCAGAAACTCCCGTCGCCCAGGGGCAGCAGGGGGCAGGCCCCGCACTGGCTGGGCATGGCGGCGCTGAGGGAAAAGGCAATGGCCGGCCTTCCCCCGGCCCGCAGCGTTTCGTACAGGTGGAAAAGCGCCCAGGCGCCGCCGTCGGTGCTGACCACAAGGCCGGCATCCAGGCCCCGCCTGCGGAGGGCGGCCGTTGAAGAAGACGCGGCGAGCAGGAAGCCCCCGCCCGCGAGTATTTCGCGTATAGCCTCCGCGCTCTCCTCAAGGGAAGGCCCCGCGCCGGTAACGATCCAGGGGATTCCGCGCCCCCTGAATTCCGTAAAGTCGGCAATTTCCCGTATCAGGCGCAGGTTCCTGAAGAAATTTTTGAACCACCTCCTGCCAAAGCCCCTCGCGGTACGGGCATTCGCGTCGATACGTTTTATAAATTCCGCTGTTTTTTTCAAAAGCCCAAGGCAGCCCTCGCCGTAAGCGGCCAGGGCCGGCCGCCACTCGATGATCCGCGCCTCGCGCGCGTAAATGTCCGGAAGTTCCTGTTCCAGAAAGGCCCCCAGTTCCGTCCCCGAATCGGGGGACCAGACCTTCGCCCCGGGGGCGGTTTCCGCCTGCTTTTTTGCCAAAAAGGGCGAAACATGAATGGCGATAATCTTGCTTTCCGGGAACATTTTCCGTAAAACCGGGATGATATAGCCCAAACCCGGCTCGATTAGCAAAAAAAAGCGGATTTCGCCGGATAAACCGAGGGATAGGATGAAATTTTCCGCTTCGGCAAGGGGATCGTAGCGGGAATGCAGGGTTTTTTCCCCGGTTTTTGCCGTCAGGGCCCCGCTTTTACTTGCGAAAAGCTCCTCTTTCATCGTGATGAAAGGCTAAAGCCTCACACCAAACCCAGATCTTCAAAGAGTTTTTTGTACGTGTCAAAATATTCGGACTTGGCGAATTCTTCGATTTTTTCCTCGGGCAGGGATTCCAGAAGCTGATCCATGTAGGCCAGCACTGTCTTGAGTTCTTCCCGTATCTTTTCCGGCACATTGGCAAGGGTGCTTCCGCCGGGAACGCCGGCCTTTGCCGCTTCCGGCACGGCTGCTTTCGGCACGGCTGCTTTCGGCGCGGCTGCTTTCGGCGCGGGTTCTTCCGGAATTTCCGCCTCCGGCGTTTCCACGGAAAATTCGTCAAATTCGGCGGAGAGCGATTCGTCTTCTACCGGCAGTTCGACAGCCGGTTCCGCTTCAAGGGCGATATCCGGCAGGGCCTCGTCTTCGGCGAGGTCCTGCTCCGCAAGGGAAAGGTCTTCTGTATCAAGATCGAGGGGTTCAAAGGCTTCTTCGGCAAAATCGAAGCCCGCCGTCTCTTCCCCGCCTTCCGTGTCTGCCGGAATGTCTATCGTCATATCCTCTTCCGCGGCGAGGGCGTCGGTGTCGAATTCCGCGCCCAGATCCAGGCTGATTTCGGGGATTTCGATGGCATCCTCCGGCGCGCCTTCGCCGGGTTCCGGGCTTAAATCGAAAACGGCGTCCAAACCGGCGCTTTCGCCGGTCCCTGCGGAAATATCCTCGTCGGAGAGTTCCGCGCCCAGGGTTTCATCTTCGGAGAGTATGCCGGTATCAAAAATGTCGTCTTCTCCGGGCGGTTCTCCGGCGCGGAACGGCGTCTCGGCGGCTTTTTCTTCGTAACCTTCGGGGATAAGCCGGGCAAAACTGTCGTCGGCCTCGGATGCTCCGGCGGCCTTTTCTTCGTCTTCGGAGGGGAAGTCCAGCGACAGATTCGCGTCAAGATCGAGATCGCCGGCTTCTTCGTCCAGCACAATCCCGTCAAGCGGTAAATCGACATCCTGCGGCAGAATCCCGGCATCGGCGGGTTCGTCGGGCAAGCCCGGGACGCCCGTATCTGAATCGCTCAAAAGCACCATCGGCAATTCGTCGGATTCCCCGGCAGGCCCGCCGCTTTCTTCGCCAGGAACATCAAAGTCTTCCATGGAAAAATCGTCGGCTAAACCCGGAACGCCTGTGTCGGAATCGCTCAGAAGCACCATCGGCAAATCGTCGGATGCCTGGGCCGGCCCTGCGCTATCCCCGCCCGGAGCTTCGTAGTCTTCCATGGACAAATCGTCGGCTAAGCCCGGAACGCCCGTGTCGGAATCGCTTAAAAGCACCATCGGCAATTCGTCGGATTCCCCGCCCGGAGCCTCGGAATCCTCTATGGAAAAATCGTCGGGAAGCTCTACGGAAAGTTCCCCGTCCGGGCCGCCGGCAAGGTCTTCGGGCAGGCCGGGGATATCCTCAGAGAGGGCTTCTTCCCCGAAAGGGATTGTTCCGGCCCCTCCCAATTCGCCGGCGCCGGTTTCGACAGCAGCCTCGCCAGCGGCGGGCAGCGCTTCACCCTGAATTCCCGTTTCCCCGATCCCCGCGCCGCTATCCCCGCCGCCCCCGGCCTCTTCGGTAAAAGACGCGGTGCTGAGGATATTGTCCATCTCGGCCCCGGTAAGGGCGATCTTTTCGTCATCGGCTTCGTCAAAGAAGCCGCCCGGCTCCTGGCCGTCGGATTCCGCCTGGGGCGCTTCTCCCCTGGTCGCGGAAAGCTCCTTCTTCAGGCTGGACAATTCGGACTTTATTGAAGAAAGTTCATTGACAATTCTGAACAAAAGCTGGGTGGAAACGCTGGCATCTTCGCCGCCGGCCGCCCCGTGCCGGGAGGCGGTTCCGGCTGTTTGGCCGCTTTCCGGCGGCTCTTCCGCAGGGGTTTCCGGAAAAGCGTCGCCGTCCCCGAAATCGATCTCGAAATCCCGGGCGGATTCCTGGTTGCCGTCTTGGCCGGGGGCTGGTTCCGGGGAGCCGTCGATATCCTCAAAATTCAGCTCCCCGTTCTCGCCGGGCTCGATTTCCTCAAAACTTATGCCGGCATCATCCGCCGGGCCCTGCGTATCTGTTTCGGTTTCGTCAAAGGTGCCGAAATCCACGGTCTCGCCGGTTTCCGTAACCTCCGGGATATCAATATCGATAAACTGATCCTCTTCCCCGGCCCCCATGTCTCCGGCGGCTTCAAAACCGGCGGCGGGAGCCCCGGCATCGTCTGCATCGTCTGTCTCGGAAAAATCAACAAAATCCGGGAGTTCATCCTGCGCGGGAAGGGAGAAATCCCTGGACAGGTCCACGGAAATCCCGTCGTCCCCGTTGTCCTGGAATCCTTCCGAAATGTCCTGGGGGCCGCTTTTTACCCAGACACCGTATTCGTCCAGTTCTTCCGACGAACCTATCGCGCCCCTGTCATCGTATATCGACGGATTTTTTTCACTTGCCATGAATTACTCCCGCTTGTGCACATGAATTATCCTTCATTATCGGCAGAAAAATACTTAACTTCACTTAATGTTAGTTCATGCATTTTGGTATTGTCAATGGAGCGGGCGGGGTAGCGCCGGAGGGCAATTCAAGGTAAAAAAAATGCGTGAATCTGCCGTTAATAGGGTAATGCGGCTGCTGAAATATCTCTTTCCCCTTTGGGCGGCTATCCTTGTTTATTCGCTTCTCTCGTTCCTTTACGGCCCTGCGGGGTTTTCCGCCTACGAGGGACTCGAGGCGGAGCGGGACAAACAGCTGGCCAACCTCGAGGCGCTCAAAAATATCAGCCGGGAACTGGAAGGGGACCGGGACGCCTTGCTCTACGACGGGGATTCTATCGCGGTACACGCCCGGGAATTGGGCTACGGTACGGATGACGAACGCTTTGTCCGCATAGTCGGGCTTTCCAAAGCCGTGCGCCGCCAGTATTGGGCGGGGGACGCCGTGGGGGCGCAGGCCCCGCCGTCAATGGACGAGAAAACCATCAGGATGGTTTCCCTGATAGTTGGCGGGGTTATCCTGGGATTCATCCTCTTTGTCCAGGTTTTACGGATGCTTGTCTGAGCCGCCCGGGGCGGCATCGCGTTATCTGATCGTCTTTGTCCATCCCGATTCCCGGGCGGAATTGGGTATCAGTTCCAGGACTTTTTCCCCCTCGTAGCGGGCGGCGGTGGTTATTTGTATTCCCCTTAGGGCGGTTCCGTTGCCGTAGAGCAGGAATTCCCAGCGCATGGGCCCGGCTTCGGCGGCAAGGGCCCGGGCTACCTGGTAGGGCAGGGGGTGGTAGTAGCGTTCCTGGTTCGCCGAATCCTGGGTGATGAACAGGGTGTCGCCGATTATTGTATAGCTTAGCTCCATCCGGGCCCCCGACGAGAGTACCGCGATGCCCCGGCCGCCCCGTTGCAGCCGGGCTATTTCTATTCCCTGATCGCCCCTCCAGGTACCGATAATTTTCCCCTCGCTTATCGGCTCCGGCCTGGGCTCCTGAGAGGCCGCCCTGCCTGCGCCGTAGGCGGCGTTTTCCGCGACCCCGGGCGAGGCATCCAACGGAACGCCCGACGCCAGGACGGATTCCATAAAGGCGCGGGATTTGAGTATCAGTTCTCCGGTGGTTTTATAGACAGAGCTGAACGAGGATATTTCGCCGCTCCGTGTATTGCCGACGGTTACGTTGAGATACCTAAGTTCCCGGTCAAAAACCACCCGGGCGGAAAAAGTAAAGTCCGGGAAGGTTTCTGTGCCGGCAAGCCCGGCGTCCTCGTCCTCTTCGGCATAATCCTGGGGAAATTGAACCGCAGGATAGACCAGGGTTCCCAGGCCGCTCAGGTAGGATTGAAACAGCGTTCTGATTATCTGGGATTCCTGGGGGCCCAGCCCTTCGAAGCTAAAGGCGTCCATCCTGATTACAGGCCGGCTGTCCTGCGCGAAAACGGGCAGGTTCAAAAAGAGGCCCAGCGTTAATCCCAGCAAAAATATTCTCTTCATCGTCTCCCGCCGTGTTTCCCCCGGGAACGCGGCCCGCGCAGTCCCCTGTGAAAACCAAGCCTGGCCGCATCTTTCCCCCTTAATATAGAATTATACAAAACACAGAATTTTTCAATAAAGATTCGTAAATTTTTGTTCATCCCCCTTGACAAAATACGCAACTTGCGCCATTGTTCGGCGAATTGGGGCAGCTCAAAAGACCCGGCCGGGCGTTCCCCGGAAGATTATCGTAAAGAAACGATTATACTATAGGCGCGGTCCTGAATAATTTCAGTATATTATCAGGATACCAAAAAGAAAAACACGGGAGGTCAATCATGGATCGAGAATTCGTTTCCCGGATGAAAAAGTCCCTGACCAATCTCAAGAAGGAGATCATCTCCAATCTGATGGCCGGCAATAAAGATTTCAAGGAAATAATGGA
>JAIRRR010000176.1 GCA_031255875.1 Treponema sp. | reverse complement strand
GGTGGAAACCGAGCCTTCGTTTGTCCCTGCCTATATCAACCTGGGCGTGGCGTATTATCGGCTCCACGAATTTGGAAAAGCCGCTAATATCTTTAAAAGAGGGCTGGATATAGACCCGGCCGACGAAAATCTCCGGGCGAATTACCGTGCCGCCCTGAAGGCAAAGCAGGCGGCCGAATCGCCGGACGGCTTGCCCGAAGGCGGGTTGTCCATGGCGGGTATTGTCGAATGCGGCGATATATTTACGGGCGTCCCGGCTGATGCCCCCGGCCTTCCTGCCGTTGAAACCGGCCCGGTCCCGGATGGCGGTTCCTCCGGCGCGGCGTCCCCGTACACCCTGGCCGGAATCGCCGGGCTTTTGCGGTACTTGCTCGCGCTGGCGCCTTTCTTTCCCGCCTCCGCCCGCCAGGTTTTCAACGAGCGGGATTCGGAGCGGCGCATAAAGGACCTTGCCGACGCCCTGTCGCGCCTGGAGGGGGAGGGCAATCGGGCGGCGGCCGGGCCCGATCCAGCGGCCGAGGCCGTGCCGTCAGCCGTGCTGGCAGCCGTGCTGGCAGCCGCGCCGGGGCAGATTAGCGGCCGGGTTTCCGTCGAGTCGCTTACCGGGCTGCTGAACCACCTGGGGGAGCTTGCCCAGGCCCTGCCCCGGACGGAGCGGCGGGATGTTCTGAAAAAGAAGGTGGAGAATATAATTGAAGAACTTAGCGCGACAATGTAGCAGTGGTGAGGGTGTGCCATGCATGACGATTTAACCGAAGCCGTGGAAAAATATATCAAGAGCATGCCCAGTTTTTCCGTTACAGTCGCAAAGGTATTGGATGTCTGCAACAACCCCCAGTCCAGCCCTTCGGAACTGAACCGGGTCATTTCCCTGGACCCGGTCCTGGTAGCCAGGGTGCTCAGGCTTATCAATTCGGCCTATGACGGGCTGCCGCGCCCGGTCACCAATCTGGTCAGGGCGATTATCATGCTGGGCATCAACACGGTAAAGAACATGGCCCTTTCCACAGCCATACTGGTAAAACTGGCCGCGGACGCGCCTTCGGAATTCAGCATGGACGAATTCTGGCGGCATTCCCTCTGTACCGGGATCGCGGCCAGGCTCATCGCCAAAAAACGGCGTGTCGAGGACTCCCTGGCCGAGGAGTACTTTACCGCGGGGCTGCTTCACGATATAGGCAAGCTGCCGGCCAGCGCGCTGAGGGCGGGCGAGTATTCGGAGGCAATGGAGCTTGCGGGCCGGGAGCGCATCGATCTTTACCGGGCCGAAGAACGTGTGCTGAAGCTCGATCACTGCGCTGTGGGGGGAATTATCGTCAACGCCTGGCGTCTTGAGGGCGCGGTAGCCGATGTGATAAAATACCATCATCATTATCTTGAATACGAAGGCCCCTGCCGGGATATTCTCTACACTGTGGCTATGGCGGACCGTTTTTCCTCGGTAAAAGGGATAGGTTTTTCCGGAAACCGGTACCCCGGGCCGCTTGCCCCCGAGGTTACGGAGCGCCTGGCGCTGGGCGAGGATATTTTCGGAGAGCTTGAATCGGCGGTTAAAAAGGAAATTGAAGAGGCATCGGTGTTTTTGAAACCATGACGAGGTAGGTACAAACATGTTGTCCGTGCGGTTTTGGGGAGTCCGGGGTTCCATTCCCTGCCCGGGGATTAATACGGTGGTTTTCGGGGGGAATACGTCCTGCATTGAGATCCGGGCGGACGAGCGGCTGGTTATTGTGGATCTGGGTACCGGAATCCGGCCCCTGGGCGACTGGCTTATGGCCCACGACCTCAAAGAAGGCCCTATTAACGCGGATATTTTTATCACCCACACCCATTGGGATCATATTATGGGCTTTCCGGTCTTTTCCCCGATGTTCATCCCCTCAAGCAGGTTCCGCATCCGCGGGCCGGTTTCTTACGAAGACGAAACCCTGATGTCCATTCTGTCCCAGCAGCTGTCTTACCGGTACTGGCCGGTCAGGCTTCACGAGCTTGCGGCCCAGATCGAGTACAGCAATATCCACGAAACCAGCCTGGATCTGGGGAGGGGCCTCAAGGTGATTACCAAGTACCTCAACCACCCCATACTCTGCCTGGGTTACCGTTTTGAATACCAGGGGAAGTCCATCGTTACCGCTTACGATTTTGAGCCTTACCGCAACATCTTTCCCACGGACAAGGACGATCCCGATTACGACGAGGCCGCCGCCCGGGAGGGCGACGCCACGGCCCGGGAAGAAAACGAGCGGGTGCTCAAATTTTTTGAAGGCACGGACGTGCTGATCTACGACACCCACTATACCGACGCGGAGTACGAATCCAAGAAAGGCTGGGGCCATTCAACTTTCGAGCAGGCGATCAAATCGGCCCGGGAAGCGATGGCAAAAAAACTGGTCTGCTTTCATTACGATCCCAACCGCACCGACGCCCAGCTTGGGGAAATGGAAGGCTTTTACCGGGAACAGATACGCCATGACGCGGCGGCGGGCAAATGGGCGCCCGATTTCCTTATGGCCCGGGAAGGCCTTACTATCGAGGCCTGACCGGAGCGGCGGTTTCAGGGGTTTGCGAGAAAGAGGCCGGCTTTTTCCGCGCCTTCCTGGCCCGGAAGAAAGCGCAGCCTGAACATATTGGGGCGCGGGCCGACCTCGTTCGGGCTGGCATCGGTTTCCACGGTTTTTTCGTAATACGATATTTTCGCCCCGGGGTTGGTTTCCGCCAGGACATCCGCCACGGTACTGACGGCGATGCGGTTCTGCTCTTCCCGGCTGAAAGCCCGGCAGCTGGGGCAGGAACACCAGAGATGTTCCGCGTCCCGGTCCGGCCAGAGGTGGAATACCTGGGTCTCCGGGTATTCGTTGAAACGCTTCCGGGCCTCTGTTCTAAGCAGGGCGATGGTGTCGGGGTTTGTCGGGCAGAAGTTGTAATCCCTGGTGCGCTTCCCGCCCTCCATGCGGAAAATGTCTTTTTTCGCGAAAGGCCGCCTGGATACCAGGCAGCCCAGCCCCCAGCCCCCTATTTCGACGGACAGGGCGTACTGCCTTGCCAGGCCGAGAAGGCTTTCCCGGTCCCGGCCCGGTTTCCCCGCAAGCCCGGCGGGGGAGCGCGGTTTTTCCGCGAAGGGCAGTACCAGCGCGTCGATGCGGCTGCGGGCGGCCCAGGCCACGAGATCCTCCCGCCGGGAAGGGGGCGCCCCCCCGGCAATCACCAGCCGCCTCAGTTTGCCGGGCTCCTTGGCCGTGGCCTGGTAGGCGCTGGCCGCCCTGAGGGGGTACTCCGTCGGATGATCCGGGTGCGGCGGCGGCAGAATCTCCTCGCCCGGTTTCGGCCAGCTTGCGCCGAGCGCGGCAAGGAAGTCGTAGATCCCGTTGCAAAGGCCCCGTTCCGAAGCGCCGCATATTTCGACGCGGTCAATCCCGAAACGCCAGGAAAAGCCGTTGGCGGACGAATTCGGCTCCCCGCTGAGCGCGATCACGGGGACGGAACTGTCTATGGGGGCGGAAGAAGCCTGCACGGGCGGTTCCCTCAGGCCGGACCCCGCCTGGGCGCGGAAGAAAGCCAGAATCCGCCTCAAATCGGCAAGCGCCGGTTGAACCGCAGCCGGACCGGGGGGTACAAGAAGGGTCCAGTTTCTGGCAACATCGAATTTTATCATGATAACCTTAGCCTCGTGCGGCCCGCAGCCGCCCTGTGCGATTGAGCCGGGAGCTATGCCCCCTCATAATTATTATCGCGTTTTTGGGGGATTTTCTTGATCCGCGATCGCTGCCGCCCAAATCATGCAAACCGCGATACGTAACAGTCCCTTGCGCAAAACCGCCGGATAGGGTAACATGACGATCCCGAAGCCAGGAACCATGCGAGCAGGCGCCGCCCAACCCCGCCAGGCCCGGAAGGGAGCAACGGCAAGCGGCCGTTTGCTGCGCCGTGATCATCCTGGCTTCGGGTTTTTTGCCCCCTGCCCCGCCGTTTCAAAGCCCGCGAGCGCCGGCAAATCCAGCGTGGCGAAGTAATCCTCCGCCGTTTCCGGCCGGCGGATCCGGACAACGGAGCCGTCCTGCCGCAGGAGCAGTTCCCCGCAGCGGAGTTTGCCGTTGTAGTTAAATCCCATAGCCCGGCCGTGCGCCCCCGCGTCGTGGATAATGACGAAATCCCCCGTATCGATTTTCGGAAGGCGGCGCTGCACGGCGAATTTGTCGTTGTTTTCGCAGAGGCTGCCCACCACGTCGTAAGTTTCCGCAAGGGGCGCGTCTTCCTTGCCCGCGACCGTGATATGGTGGTAGGCGCCGTAAAGGCCGGGCCGCATCAGGTCGGCCATGCATGCGTCAAGGCCGATGTATTCGCGGTAGACGCTCTTGGCGTGGACGGCCCTTGCCACAAGCCAGCCGTAGGGGCCGGTAATGGGGCGGCCGTATTCGGTGCGGATGCCCAGGCCGCCAAGCCCGGCGGGAACCAGGATGCCGTCGTAGAGCTTTTTGACGCCCGCCGCCAGATCGCCCCAGTCGACTGCCTCCTCTTCCGGCCTGTAGGGAATCCCCACGCCGCCGCCCAGGTTCGCGAATTCCAGGGAGATGCCGGTTTTGTTTTTTATTTCCACCGCGAGCTCGAAGAGTATGCGGGCGGTTTCCAGATGGTAGCCGAGTTTCAGTTCGTTGGAGGCGACCATGGTGTGCAGGGCGAAACGTTTCGCCCCCTTGTCGCGGAGCAGGGCGAAACCCCGGATAATCTGTTCCCGGGTAAAGCCGTACTTCGCCTCTTCCGGCTTCCCGATAATGGCGTTCCCGCCCTTAAGGGGGCCGGGGTTGTAGCGGCAGGAAACCAGTTCGGGAATGCCCGCGTGTTTTTCCAGGTACTCGATATGGGTAATATCGTCCAGGTTGATGACGGCGCCCAGCCTGCGGGCCGCCTGGTATTCCGATGCGGGGGTTTCGTTGGAGCTGAACATGACCGCCTCGCCCCTGATCCCGGCCATGTCCGCCAGCGTCAGTTCCGGGCCGCTTGAACAGTCCGCGCCCAGCCCCTCGCCGGCAAGCACTTTGAGTATAAAGGGGTTGGGCAGGGCCTTGACCGCGAAGTGCTCCCGGTACGAGGGGAAGACGGAAAACGCCTTGAGCAGCTTTTTCACGTTGGCGCGTATAGCCGCCTCGTCGTATAGGTAAAACGGGGTGGGGAACCGCCCGGCCAGTTCCTCGAGGCGTTCTTTTGTCAGGGGAAAGGTCTTGCCGCCCATGGAACTACTATACCTGATCTGCCGGGTAACGGACTACCCCGCCCCGCATATTTCAGTATGCCGCAAAAAATTATTGTTTTTCTATGATAAATTGCATTATACTATTGTATTATGGGTAAATTTCGGTTTGTTGCCCCTTTAATTCCGGCGGCGGCAATTCTGACACTGGCGGCGGCCTTTTCCGCCCTGTCCTGCGAGCTGCTGGACTTCCCGGTGGAAGAATTCTTTGCCGAAAATACCGCTACGGTAACGATTCAAAATGCCCGGCTTGAGCCCGGTACTGTTCTCGGCAGTGCTTCCGTCGGAACCGACGGGGTGATCTGCGTCAGCGCGGCGGAACCGGGGGACAAAGTGATAAAATTTCCCCTGGACAACCCTGCCGGGCTTGTTTTTGACGAGGCCGCCCTGGTAAGCCCCAGGGAGTCCCTGCCGGAGAATGTCGGGGTCAGCGCCCGGCAGTCGGAGGACAGGCAGTCCGTCGAGATTAGCGTTTCCGGCGCTTCCGAGGGGGACGAGCTTTCCCTGCGCGTAACGGCGCGGACCGCCAAAGAGGGGCGGCTTTTGTTCGAGCGGGATTTGCAAATTGCCTGCGTAAATTTTGGGACCCGGCTTTCGGAGCTGATCGTGC
>JAIRRR010000167.1 GCA_031255875.1 Treponema sp. | reverse complement strand
AAAAATACGCGCCCGGCGCAGCGCCCGCAAATTTCACTTTACAGGCTACCGCTGTTTTGCGTTTTTGTCAAGAGAATTTTCCGAAAAATTTAATTTTTTTGAATTTCGGGGGAATCCTCCTGTTTCCGGGGCGGCCAGGGGGTATCCGGGGTTGAAACCGGGAGCGCGGCCCAGGTAAGCGCGAGTGACAGCCGGATGTTAAACGGGTATAATGGGGCTATGCGCCGGACTATGACAGACAGATTCCCCGTGTTTTTCGTTGCGTTGCTGCTCGTTGCCGCGATACCGCTTTTTGCCGCGGAAAGCCCCCGCGAGGCCGCCCTCCGCGAGCGGGCCGCCAGGCTGGCCGGTTCCCTGGACGACCGGGCGCTCGCGGCGCAGGTGCTGCTTACGGGCATTGACGGGAACGGCCGCCTTGATGACGGCACGGCGGAATTGCTGCGCCGCATCCCCGCCGGGGGCGTCGTGCTTTTCCGCTACAACCTGTCGGTTGCCCGGGAAGCGATCGCCCCCTTTCTCGGGCTTGTCTCCGGTACGGCCGGCTCCGGCGGGATAGCCCCCTTCCTGGCCGTTGACCACGAGGGCGGCTTTGTCCACAGGTTCGGCGAGGGTGTCGCCCGGCTGCCCGCGCCGCTCAGTTACTGGAATAAAAGCCGGGCCGGGAACAAGAAGCTCCCGGGCGGGAAGGCGCGGCGGGAGGCGCTTGCCGCGGTGGAGGAAGACGCTTTCAGGTCCGGGCAAGAGATCCGGGGCTTCGGGATTACGCTGAACCTTGCCCCGGTGGCGGAAGTGCTCACCGGCGAAAACAGCGCCTTCCTGGGGAACCGCTCCTACGGCCCGAACGCCGCGTTTGTCAAAGAAGCCTGCGCGGCCTTTATCCGGGGCATGGAAAGGGCCGGGGTGCTCTGCACGGTAAAGCACTTCCCGGGCAATACCGGCGAGGACCCCCACGACCGGGAGAGCGCCATCGGGCTGGACAGGGCCTCCCTCGACCGGGCGGCCGCCCCCATGATACGCCTGCTCGAAGCGTCCCCCCCGCCGGCGGTGATGGTCTCCCACGCCCTGGTGCCGGCCTGGGACGCCGGGCGGAACGCCAGCCTTTCCAGGGCGGTGATAGGCTCGTGGCTCCGGGACGGGATCGGCTTTCGCGGGCTCGTGCTGGCCGACGATTTTTCCATGGGCGCGGTGACCCGGGCCCCGGAGGACGCGGCTGTGGAAGCCCTGAATGCCGGGGTGGATATGCTGATGGCCTGGCCGTCCAACATAGACTCCGTGCACGCCGCAATTCTGGCCGCGCTGGAGGAAGGCCGCCTGGGCCGCGGGCGGCTGGAGGACGCCGCCGCCCGGATTATCTACGAAAAGCTGCGCCTGGGGATACTGCGGCCGTGAACAAGGCGGCCCCCCCGCTCGCGTCCCGGATTCTCTACCAGAGCCCCGGCCTGGTCATAGTGAACAAGCTCCCCGGCGAGGCCGCGGGGAACGCCGGGCCGGGCATCGCGCGGCTTTCCGGCGATCTTTCCGCGCTGCTCGGCGGCGGGCCTGTTACCGCGGTGAACCGGCTGGACGTGCCCGTGTCCGGCTGCATACTCTTCGCCCGCGCGCCGGACGCCCTGGCGGCCGCCTGCGCCCTGTTCCGCGAAGGCGCGGTGCAGAAGCGCTACCTGGCCGTTGCCGAAACGCCGGAGAATGCCGCCCCCCTGCCCGAAAACGGGCTGCTGATTCACTGGCTCGGCAGGGACGGCCGCCGCAACCGGAGCGCTGTTTTTGACGGGCCCGGGCCGGACAGGAAAAGGGCGGCCCTGCGCTGCCGGGTCTGCGGGCAGGGGGAGCGCTATACCTTTCTGGAGCTGGAGCTGATCTCGGGCCGGCACCACCAGATCCGCGCCCAGCTTGCCGCCGCGGGATTCCGCATCAAGGGCGACCTTAAATACGGCGCCCGCCGCAGCGACGGGATCGGCGTCAGGCTCCACGCCTATTCGCTCGCGTTCCGGGCGCCGGGCGCCGGCCTGATCCGGGCGAGCGCCCCGCCGCCCGTTATGGACAGGCTCTGGCAAGCCTGCTGGGAATCGCTTGAAGGGCCTGACTTAGTGTCTGTCCACAAAGTCGGTTACTTTGCGGACAGACCTTGCATTTTCTCGCCCAAGGGCTGCGAAAATGCGGTTTTCAAGGATGTCTGTCCATAATGTGTCTACATTATGGACAGACTCGAATTAGCGCCGGACGGCGTTCCGCGCAAGGGATAGGAGCGGTATGCCTTTGGGCGGGTTTTCCCGCCCGAAGGTATAAGAGCGGATAGCCCGGTCCGGCCGCATGCCAAGCCCCGGGGCGGCCGGATGCGCCCGAATTCGGAAGAAGCGCCGTATCCCGCACGGGGCAATTATTTCGCGCGGGGCCTTGACCCCGGAGGCGGTCCTGTGCTAAGTTGTTTGCTACCCATACTTATTGCGAGGAAGTTACTGCATGAATTCGTTTAAAATGTTTTTACTGATGGCCGCTCCGGATGGCGGGGCGGGCGGTTCCGGGAATTTTATCACCACTTTGATTCCTTTTGCCCTGATTATCGTGATTTTCTATTTCTTTATTATCCGCCCCCAGAACAAGAAGCAGAAAGAGACCCAGAGGATGCTTTCCGCCCTTAAGAAGGGGGACCGCGTGGTTACTATCGGCGGGCTCCACGGGGTGATTCAGAGCGTCAAGGAAAGCACGGTTATTATCAAGGTGGACGAGAATACCAAGATGGAATTCAGCCGTTCGGCCGTCTCTTCTGTTTCCGCCCAGGCGAAGGAAGAAAAAGAAGACAAGGAAGAGAAACAGATAGAAGAGAAGAAGGCCGGGGAAGACAAAAAAGACTGAGGGCGGGGCCTGGGCCGGTTCCCGGGGCGGTTCAAAGTCCAATATCGGAGTTTTAGATGAGCAAACGGTACAGGTTTATCATAATTCTGGCGGTTATAGGGATATGCTTTGTGTTCCTGTATCCGACCATCCGCTGGTATTTCATGGTGCCCAAGGAATCCCAGGCTATTGCCCTGGGGACCCGGGAGCAGATCAAGGAAGTGGCCTCCATGAACGCCCAGCTGAGTCTGGACGCCCTGCTTGCCGCGGGGCGTTCCGGCGGGGATCTGCCGGGGAATCTTTCTTTCCTGGAATCCCAGGCGAAGAAGATACTGAGGGACGCCAAGGCGCCTTCCCCGGCCAAATGGGACGCGGCCGCGGTTCTTTCGGCCTTTACGAGCAGCGGCGAGGTTCTGGACGCTCTTGAAACCAGGTACCGGAACGATATTTTCCGGCTTAAGAATTTGCAGAAAAGCGCGGTCCAGCTCGGGCTGGATCTTTCCGGGGGCCTGAGCATTATCCTCCAGGCGGACCTGGACGCCTACGCGGAAAAACTGGGCCGGCCGGTTACCGACGCCGACCGGGAAACCGCGGTGAACCAGGCGCTGGAGGTGCTGTACAGCCGCATTGACCGCTTCGGCCTTACGGAGCCGGTTATCCGGCGGCAGGGGGCGGACCAGATCTACGTGGAGATTCCCGGGACCGCGGACCCGGAGCGGATCAACGATATTATCATGGGGGCGGGCAGCCTGGCCTTCCACATGGTCGATACCGAGGCTTCCGCGGCCTTTGACGCGTATTACGCCCAGCACCCCGCCGGCACTTTTGACCTTAACGGCGAGCTTCTGGACCCTTCGGCTATCCCGGTGCCGGACGGGGTCATTATCCGGCCGGTCTACACCAAGGACAGGTACGGGCTGGATGAAAGGACGGGCTACGCGGCGATACGCCGGGAAGTCGGCCTGGACGGGAACTATATCAGGGAGGCCCTGGTGGAGCGGAACAGCCTTGACGGCCAGCCGGAAGTTACCTTCAGGCTGGATTCCGAAGGCGGGGAGATTTTCTACCAGCTGACCTCCGCCAATGTCGGGAAGCCTATGGCGATTGTCCTGGACGGCCGTGTCAGATCCCAGGCCACGATACAGGCCGCCATCCGGGACGCGGTGCGGATTACCGGTTTCGGCCAGGAGGAGGCGGAGAATATCGCCCTGGTCCTGAGGACCGCGGCCCTGCCCGTCGAGCTTAGGGTGATAAACCAGCAGTCTATCGGCGCTTCCCTGGGCGAGGACACGATACGCCAGGGGCTTTACGCCCTTACGGGGGGCCTGGCGCTGGTGTTCGTCTTTATGCTGATCTATTACAAGGGCGCGGGGATCAACGCGATTGTCGCCCAGATACTCAATATCTACCTTATGGGGAGCATTCTTTCCGCCTTTAACTTTACCCTGACCCTGCCCAGCATAGCCGGTTTTATCCTGACCATCGGCATGGCGGTGGACGCCAATGTGATAGTCTTTGAGCGCATGAAAGAGGAGCTGCGCCTGGGCAAGGGCCGCAAGGTTACGGTGGACTCGGGGTTCGACAAGGCTTTCTGGGCCATTATGGACTCCAATATCACGACCTTTATCGCGGCGCTGTTCCTGTCGCAGCTTGGCTCCGGGCCCATCCAGGGTTTCGCGGTTACGCTGGCCATCGGCGTGTTTTCCTCGGTGTTTACCGCGCTGTTTGTGTCCCGGCTTATCTTTGATTTCGGTACGGATGTAATGCGCAGCAAGGGAATTTCGGTTACCTGGAGAGTTGTTAAATGAAGATAGTCCGTTTTTCAAAACTGTTTGTCCCTGCGGCGGTTTTTTCGCTTGTTTTGATAGCGGCAAGCATCGCGGGTTTTTTTGTCATGGGCGGCTTTAACCTGGGGGTTGACTTCCAGGCGGGCCTGATACAGGAGGTCCAGTTCGCCCCGCCCGCCTTCGGCCTGACCTGGTCCGGGAGGGGGAACGCCTCTGTTTCCTTTGACCGGGGCAACCTCTACGTTGTTGTTTCGGGCGCCGGCGTTGACAATGTTACCCACAGTTTTTCCTTTGCCGCCTATCCTACCATTGGCGCTTTAAGTTCGGCGATTGACGCGCGGGACGGCCTGGGCGTGGTTATGTACGCGCCGGCCGGCGAATCCGCCTCCCTCCTGATCCAGAGCGCCCAGGGGAACCCCCAGCTGGGGGACGATCCCTACATTGCCCACTACCTTCCGGAGGACAGCCCGGAGATCCCCATCGAGGATGTACGCGCCGCCCTGACGCCCCTGGGGACTGTCTCGGTCCAGGTGCTGGGGGAAAGCCGGGAACGGCGTTTTATGATCCGTATGGAAAATTCGGAACTTGGCGCCGAAGATTCGGTCTCGGCGGAAAGGGTTATCGCTGCCCTGGAAGGACGTTTCGGCGACAACGGGGTCGCGGTTACCCGGTCCGACTACGTGGATTCCCGCTTTTCCAAACAGCTTACCGACCAGGTCGGGCTTCTTATGGCCCTGACCTTGCTCCTTATCCTGATCTACGCGTCCGTCCGGTTCAAGCCCCAGTTTGCCATTGGCGCGGTGCTTGCCATCGCCCACGACGCCCTGGTCATGGTGGGCTTTATTACCTGGACACGGATGGAGTTTAACACGACCACCATCGCGGCGATCCTGACTATCCTGGGCTATTCGATAAACGACACCATCGTTATATTCGACCGTATCCGCGAAACCCGCCGCATATACCCGGACGACCGTTTTGTGGACATCCTTGACCGCGCCCTGTCGGAAACCCTGAGCCGTACCATTATTACCACCATTACCACCATGCTGGCGGTCCTGAGCCTCTACGTCTTTACCGCCGGGTCCATGAAGGATTTCGCCCTGGCGCTCCTTGTGGGGATGGTATCCGGCGTGTACTCGACAATTTTTATCGCCTCGGGCTTTGCCGATTTCTGGGAGCGCATGGACAAGAGGCGCCGCGCCCGGCCCAGGATCAAAGCCCCGGCGGCGGCCGTAGCCCGCTAAGCTTCTGCCGGACAGCGGCCTGCCCGGCCGTGGTCCGGCGGCGGGTTTACAGATAGCGGGTAAGTTCGGGCAGTTCGCGTATTTTGGGGTGGGGGTAGTCCGGGTGCCGGCCAAGCTCGTCGCGCAGGAGGCCTTTCCCGCCCAGGCCGAGGTAGCCCTGCACGTAGCGCGGGGAGTCGTCTATGAACAGGGTGCTGCCTGCGGCGGAACCCAGGGCGTCCAGGGCCCGGGCAAACGCGGCGGGCAGGGGCTTCCCCTGGTTGCCGTTCCAGCGCATGTCGAA
>JAIRRR010000165.1 GCA_031255875.1 Treponema sp. | reverse complement strand
AGGCCCTGGACCACCCGCTGCCCGCCGACGAGGAGCAGTATCAGCGAGGTAAGCCCCGACAGGAACGCTATGAGCGGGAAAAATATCCCGAAAAATTTTACCAGGCCCATGTTGGCTTTCCGGTAGTCGTCGTTGGCGCCGGAGAATTTGCCGGCGAACCAGGATTCCTTGACAAAAGACTTTATTACGCGGATGCCCGCGAAAGTTTCCTGCACCGTGTCGCTCATTTTGGAATAGGTTTCCTGAACCCGGAAAAACTGCTTTCCTACTACCTTTCCGAAGAGCAGTATCAGCGCGGTGATTACCGGCAGGGGGAGAACGGCAAAAAAGGCGGTGCGGGCGTCCTGGATAAAGATGATGATTACGATGGCCACGCTCATGGCGATGCCGTCAAAAACATTGACCAGGCCCCAGCCTATCGCCATGCGTACCGCGCCCAGATCGTTGGTGGAGCGGGCCATAAGGTCCCCGATCTTGTTCTTCTGGTAGAAATCGTACGAGAGAGTCAGAAGGTGCTCGAAAATTCTGTTCCGTATCTCCGTTTCAATGCGGCGGGAAGCCCCGTGGATAAAGAAGCGCCACCAGAAACGGCCCAGGCAGATACCGCCCATGGCGCCGGCCATCCCCAGGGCAAGGAAAAGAACCGCTTTCAACTCAAAATCGCCCAGGCTGATCAAATCGACGGCCCTTCTCATCAGCTGGGGTATCAGCATCTGCGCGCCGTCTACGAATACCAGGCAGAGAATGCCGAAAACGTACTGCCTCCGGTAGCGGAAAATATAGGGTAAGATCGATTTGAAAACCCCGAGGGACACTTTTTCCATAAATTGCCAATTCCGATTCCAGGGAGCCTCCAAAACTTAATTTTGGCTTTCCTTCGCTCCCTACAATACGCCGACACTTCCCCTTTTTTTTCGGATATCTTCCTTTAATTTATTGCTCCACACTTCCACTGTTTTTTTAACTTCCTCCGCGTCGGATCTTTCGTTCAGCAAAATATGGAGGCGCTTCAGCGCGTTGAGAAAATTGATCGCCTGCTGAAAGTCTTCCGTTATCTGGCTTGACAGCTCGTATTTTTCCCGGTAACGTTCCGCCGCCCGGGCAAGCAGCTTCTTTACCATACGCAGATGAAAAACAGTCGCCTCGTATTCTTCCGACCGCGGGTTAAGATTCGCCACCATGCTTTTCATATCTATTATATTCTTCGCCGCCGCCGCGAGCCGGCCGTCAAGGCCCACAAATACCCATTTCCATTTAGGAGAATAACCGATAATATCCTTAAAAAGATCGATGGAAAGCCCCATTTTGCGGATAACGAAGTAACGCCTTTCCTCGCTTATGCCGGACAGCATTGCCACCTTGTCCTCGTAGTCGGAAAAAGGCACGTCAACCCAGGGGCTGACAAGGTCTTCAATGTAGGCAGCGCCTTTATACAGGGCCTTGCGCGTTTCATTCAGCAAGTCCTCGTTAAACCGCCCGCAAATACGCTGGAAGATCCTGCACAAAACGGTATAGTGGGAAGCGAGGTTGAACATATCTTCCGCCAGGTTCAGGCGGGCCAGCGCCGCGCCTTTGGGACTGGCGGGCAGATTATCCAGCATCCGCTTCTCTCTCTTGACAATCGCGTTTATGGCCTCCGTGTACGGCACGATTTTTTCCGAAAACTTTTTCTGCCTGTCTTCCGGCGAAATCTTAAACATCCCTGCCCCGTTTGTACCTTGCCAAAAGCTCGTCCGCGTGGGCCAGCGCGGCGCTCCCGGCGGAATCCCCGGCCAGCATCCGGGCAATTTCCCCCCGCCGCTTTTTGCCGTCGAGCGGCGAAACGGTAGTCAGAGTCCGCCCGGCTTCCACATGTTTTTCCACTTTTAAATGATTATCCGCCCTGACGGCGATACTGGCAAGATGGGTAACGCAGAATATCTGCTTCATTTTACCAATTTTCGCAAGATACTCGCCCACGGAAAGGGCCACTTCCCCGCCGATTCCCGTGTCAATCTCGTCAAAGATAAGGGTTTCAAGGCTGTCCTGCCCTGAATCGGCAAGCGCCGTTTTTATGGCAAGCATGATTCTGGAAAGCTCGCCGCCGCTCGCGATCCGGGCCAGCTCTTTCAGCGGCTCGCCCTTGTTGGCCGAGATGAGGAACTCCACCTCGTCCGCGCCCCACTGCCCGATTACCCGGGGCCCTTCCCCCGGCCTGCCTTTGGCGGCCACCGAAACCTTAAACCGGGCGTTGGGCATGCCGAGGCTTGCGATGATCCCGCCGATGCGCGGCGCGAGGTTTTCCGCAGCGGCCGCCCGTTTCGCGCTCAGGGCCGCCGCCCGGCCGGCGATTTCCTTTTCGAGCGCGGCGATCTCAGCCTTGAGCCTGTCCCGGTTTTCGCCAGCGCCGGAAAGCGCCTCTATCTCGGCTTCCGCCTGTTCCCTATAGGCGAGGATCGCGTCCTCGTCCTGGGGCGGGGAGACGGCGCGGCCGGAAGGCGCGGCGTATTTTTTTTTCAGCCGGTAAATCAGGTTGAGGCGCTCCTCCACCTCCTC
>JAIRRR010000001.1 GCA_031255875.1 Treponema sp. | reverse complement strand
GAGACGGACCGCCAGATGAAAGAGACGGACCGCAAAATCAGCAATCTGGGCAGCAGGATCGGCGATCTGGTGGAACAGATGATCGTCCCCAACATCCTGGAAAAATTCAAAAACAAGGGCTACGTTTTCGGCAAGGTTGCCCCCAATGTGCGCTATACCGATGCCCGGGGCCTCTATGTGGCGGAAGTCGATCTCCTGCTGGAAAACGGGGATACCGCCCTGGCGGTGGAGGTAAAGACCAACCTGACGGTTGTCGACGTGCGGGACCATGTAAAGCGCATGGAAAAGCTGCGGCTTTATGCCGACGAGCACCAGGACCGGCGCAAGCTCCTGGGCGCGGTGGCCGGGGCGGTCGCCTCCGAAGGGGCAAAGGCCTTCGCCATCAAGAACGGCTTCTTTGTCCTTGAGCAGTCGGGGGACACGGTGAGGATCAGTATTCCCGAAGGTTTCAAGCCTCGGGAATGGTGACGCCGGTTCAGGGTTTGTTCCGGTCCGCCCATTCCCGGAGCTTCCATGAGGCCCAGTGGCAGATAAGGAGCCTCAGCCGGTTATAGGCCGCCAGATCGTCGTCCAGGACCGCCTCTGAAAGGATAATCTGAATCGTGTTATTTTCAAGATCGTCGGGCAGCGCCATTATCCACCGGGACAGGGGCGCGCCGTTTTTGTCCCGGATGTACGCCTCCGCAGCCCCCTGCAACGCCCTGGCCTGGGCCGTGCCTTTTTTGTACTGGCTTTTCCGCCCGGCGGTTTTCCAGCCCCCCAGGGCGGCGGCGTAGTATTCCGCCGCCGCTTCGGCCTCGTCCGCAGCCAGGGTAGGCGCGAGCGAGTGGTTTTCCAGATAGCGGACCAGAATCGGGTAGAATTCCTTCCCGGTACCCAGTATGCCCGCCATCGCCAGGACAATCTCGTCCCCTAAATAAGGCGGCGGATCCTTCTGCCGGAATATGTCCATAAGCAGCGGGATAGAGTTGGGCGATTTGTAAATCTCAAGAGCCTCTACCCCCATGATCTTCAGGCGGGGATTTTCCGTGCTGCTGATTATCTCCTCGATCCGGGGCCGGAAGGCGTCGTCCCTGATCCGGGCCAGGGCGATCATCGCCTCCCCGGCAAGCATGTAGTCGCCGGAGAGGGCCGCCTCCCGCAGCAGCGGCACGGCCGAGAAGCACTGGTGGTTCCCCAGGATACGGGCGGAAATATAGGCGGTAGTATAGGGGTTGTTGGCGATATCGAAGATCAGCGCCTTTTCAACGTCTTCGCCCAGGGTGTCCAGGGTTTCCAGGGCGCGCACGGACTCGGAGCGTATGGACAGCCGGGGCGATCTCGCCCGGTCAAGCAGCCCCTTTACCGAAAGCCGCGAGGGCGTATTGTGCAGGGCCTCCAGCAGCGCCTCCTCTTCCTCGGCGCCCCTGGACTTGTCAAGGCGGTCCAGCAGGGTAATGGCCTTAAGGTCCCGGTAGGAAAACATCACCTCCAGGGCGCCTTTGAAGGGCAGGGAACCCAGGGGCGACAGTTTTCTCTGGAGAGACAGGATTATCACCGTGATAACGATGAGCAGGCCGAAGAGGAACTTGAAGGCCAGGAAGTGGGACACCCCCAGGGCGGTAAACATGTCCAGGAAAAGCCCGGCCGCAAACGACCCGCCCGCGCCGGCGACGCCGAATACAAAAAAGTACAGTATCCCCATGTCGAGCATAAGCTCCCGGGGGATGAGGGCGAGAAAGTAGGTCTGGGCGATTCCCTCGGCACCGAGGAAGCCGAAATTCAATATGAAAAAGAGAAAGGTAAGGAACAGTACTACGGAAGTGGTATTATCTATGCCGCTCGAAGGGAACAGGACGATGGGGATCATGCCGGCAAGCCCCAGGATACTACAGCAAATGTATATGGGCTTGACCCCGATTCTGTCTACCAGGAACTTGATAAGAAGGCCGGACATCAGGTTCCCCAGGCCCCCGAACACCGAATAAAGCGAAACCATGCCGTCGTTCTGGTCGAACACCTCGCGCGCGTAGACCGTAACAAAGGCCCGGGCGACGCCGGACACCAGCGCGACGAGCATCAGCACGATGGTAAAACTCCTGACGGCCTGTTGGGAGAACGCCTCCTTGAAAATCCCGACAAAGCTGACGCTCTTTTCCCCTTCCTCCGCAGGGGGCTCGGGGATCTTGCCTACCAGAATGCCGCTGAACACCCCGCCCGCGATACCGGCGCCGAAAAGAACCGCGTATAAAAAAAGCGGCGGGCTGCGCCCCAGGGCAATGGCAATGGCAAAGCTGGCGAACATGCCCACCGCGCTGTTGATTATCTGGATCTGGGTCATGTAGCTGCCCCGGCCCGGCCCCGAGGCCAGGGCGCTGAGGACCGGGTTGTTGGCAATCATCCCGATTCCCCGGGTGGTGTGGAAAATTAAAACGCCAAGCAGGACAAGGAACAGGGCGAAGTCGGTTTGCCCCCGCGCCGCGTACATGGGGACAAACAAAAGCGGGGTCATCCCCAGCGCCCGGAGCACCCAGGCGGAAGAGTATATCCTTACAATGGAAAATCTTTTCGTGAGCATCTTCCCCAGGGGGAGGAAAAAAAAGGCCACGTAAACAAGGGCGTTGATAGTACCGATGACTGTGGAGGACGCGTTAAGCCTCATGGCCATGAGGATGATGATGCTTCCGACCAGGAATTGCCATGAAAAAGAATTAAAAACGTTGAATAAGTTGTACAAGTCCCGGGCTTTACCGAGATGATACGGCGAAAGCGGCT
The DNA here is from genome assembly GCA_031255875.1 of Treponema sp. Classification (GTDB taxonomy): domain Bacteria; phylum Spirochaetota; class Spirochaetia; order Treponematales; family Breznakiellaceae; genus JAIRRR01. The sequence continues at coordinate 1,761 of JAIRRR010000001.1, read as the reverse complement.
TACCCATTTTATATGCTAAATTCTAACGCTTCCGGGGCCGAATTACAAGGCAGCCCTTTCGGGAACGTCTCCGCCAGAGGCATCCCGGGCGGAAGGCGGTTTCCGCAAACGCCGCCGGCAACAAAAAACCCCGCCGGAGGATAGCGGGGTTTGGGGACAAAACCGGACCGACATCGGTTTAAATTACATTGCCTCGGCGTACACCGATTTCCAGAGTTCCGTGGCGTTTTCCCGCATCTTCTTGATGGCCCTCAGCTCGATTTGCCGTACAGTTTCAGCAGAGATGCCCAGCTCGTTGCCGATGGTCTTCAGGGTCTGCTTTTCGCCGCCGTTCAGCTGGTATCTATAGATAAGTATTTTCCTTTCCCGTTCCATTAAATTGTCAAGGAATTTGACGGTCATATCCCTTGTTGACTGGCGGAACAGCTCCCGGTCGGGGCTGTAGGTGTAGTCTTCGTGGAGGTCGCCTACCGTGGTCGTCTCGTCGGAACTAATATCGGTTTCAAGGGAGATCAGGTTGTTGGCAATATTGAGGATGTACTCGACATCCTCCGCTTCCATGCCCACGTAATCGGCAATGTCCGCCGTGGTAGGCTGCCGCTGCAAAGTCTGGTTCAGGACGTGATACGCCTTGCGAATCTTCCGGAGGGCTTCTTCCTTCCGGTGGGGCAGGCGGATAACCCGCCGCTTGTTGGACAGGAACCGGCTTATGGACTGGCGTATCCACCAGTTGGCATAGGTGGAGAAACGGACGTTCTTCTTGTGGTCGTATTTTTCCGCAGCCCGTATAAGGCCGACATTGCCTTCCTGGATAAGGTCCATAAAAGACACGTCGGAGGCAAGGAAGATCCGGGCGATCTTGACCACCAGGCGTAAATTCGCCTCTACAAGCCGTTTTTTGGCCGCTTTATCGCCGCGCTGGATCTTTTTGGAAAGTTCAAGCTCTTCCTCAAAACTGAGCAGGGGAATTGCCTTGATCTGGGTAAAATAGACTTGCAGGGTGTCTTCTGAATCATACAGGTTTTTCTTGATCAACATCTCTTGTTCCTCCGAATCCCGTCACAGGAATTCTCTGTACTATATACAGCAATTTTCGTGCCAAAATTTTCCGATATTTAAGCTTCATTCGTAATTCGTTATAATACAAAGAATTGCAAAAACAGACCGTATCTTTTTTTTACCGGCGCGATTTGAAAGATATGAATTTTGATACAGGAAATAAAAAATAATGTACAATTTTGTGCAAATTACCTTGAAACCGCTCGCAGCCTGTTGCATTTGTGTCATTTGCGACGCAAAAATCCCGATTATCCGGCGCGCTGCGGGCCTGCGGTTCGACGCAGTTTTGCAGGGTAAAAAATCGTCTAATCGGTGATTTTTGGAGGTTTTATACACGAAGCGTAACAAACTGCTAGGACGGCCGCGCAAATTTGCGGTATTATTTAAGTATGGTCGAATATGTAGTGCCGGGGAATATTGACGACCGTATACTCGCCAAAAGCGCCCGCTGCCTTTCGGACGGGGGGCTTCTGGCCTTCCCCTCGGATACCAGCTGGAGCCTCGCCTGTTCTCTGAATTCGAAGGGGGGGATCGGGAAACTGCGCAGGCTTTCCGGCGAGCGGGACGAGCGGCATTTTACCCTGCTCTGCGCGGATATTTCCCAGTTCGGCGACTTTTGTTCCCTGGACAATACCCGTTTCCGCCTGATCAAGCGCCTTTCCCCCGGCCCCTACGTGTTTATCCTGGCTACCCTTTCCGGGA
>JAIRRR010000019.1 GCA_031255875.1 Treponema sp. | reverse complement strand
CCCGGGGCGGCCATGACCGCTTCCGCGACGGGCGGGGTTATCTCGCCCATCATGCTGTTGGGGATCACGATACCGATGGGCCCGAGGATGAAATCGGCGCAGGGGACTGTTACCCTGACCGCGTTTTCCCCGGCGGCCCCCCGGTGGGCCCCGGCTTTTACCATGCGCTCGGCCGCCACCGCGTTGGTCCCCAGGGCAAGAATCTCGGCATCCGGCAGATCAAGCTCCCGAATCCTCCCGATAAGCTGGACGCCGATACCGCCGCCCATGCCGTCAATGATCACTATGGTCCTTTTCATCTCCGCCTCAATCGGGCATGCTGCCTTGCATAAAACCCTGCTCTCTTATACCATGATCCGGTAATTTATGAAAGACATATCCATTTTGCCTTCCGACAGGTACGGCTACGACTTTATCCCCCGGGAATACCTCCCCCCGGGCAAGGACGAGTACTGGCGGCGCAACGAGCAGGCCGGGAGGCCCCCCGATTCCTGGCGGCATCTGGAATCCCGGGAAATTGAGACCCTGGTTAAAAACGACAATTTTTGCTCGGACTGGGACCGCTTCCTGGTAAGCGATCCCTTTGATCCGGGCCTTATACGGAACTCGGCCTTCTACGGCCTTATCCGCCTGGGGGCCCTGCGGGACGTGCTGCTCCGGCACCACGATTTCCTCATCCCCGCAGGGATCCGCAACAGCACCATTATTTCGAGCGACATCGGGAACGACGCGGCCATCCAGGACTGCGCCTACATCTCCCACTATATCATAGGCGAAAGGGTGATACTTTCCCGCATAGACGAGCTCCAGGTGACAAACCACGCCAAGTTCGGGAACGGGGTTGTTATGGAAGGGGAGGAAGAGGATGTGCGGATATGGATCGACGTGATGAACGAGGCCGGCGGCCGGTCGATCCTCCCCTTCCGCGACATGCTGCCTGCGGACGCCTTTCTCTGGGCCGCGTACCGGGACGACCGGGAACTGGTAAGGCGGCTCACGGAGATCACGCAGGATGAGTACGGCGGGCGCAGGGGTTCCTACGGGACCATAGGCTCCGGGAGCGTGATTAAAAGCTGCAAGATAATCAAGGATATGGCGGCGGGAAACGCGGCCTATATAAAAGGGGCGAGCAAGCTCAAGAACCTGACGGTCCTCTCTTCCGAAGACGAGCCGACTCAGATTGGCGAAGGCGTGGAACTGGTAAACGGCGTCGTGGGCTACGGCAGCCATATTTTCTACGGGTCCAAGGCGGTGCGTTTTGTCATGGGCAGGAACTGCAACCTCAAGTACGGCGCCCGGCTTATCCATTCGGTGCTGGGGGACAATTCCACTGTTTCCTGCTGCGAGATACTCAACAACCTGATCTTCCCCTTCCACGAGCAGCACCACAACAATTCGTTTTTGATCGCGAGCCTTATCGGCGGGATGAGCAACATGGCGGCGGGCGCTACCATCGGGAGCAACCACAACAGCCGGGCCAACGACGGCGAAATCCGGGCGGGCCGGGGCTTCTGGCCGGGGCTTTCGGTTACGCTGAAACATCCCAGCCGGTTCGCAAGTTATGTGCTCATAGCCAAGGGGAGCTATCCCTACGAACTCAACATCACCCTCCCTTTCTCGCTGGTAAACAACAACGCCAGGAAAGACCGGCTTGAGGTGATGCCCGCCTATTTCTGGATGTACAACCTCTACGCCCTGGAACGGAATTCCTGGAAGGCCTTTAACCGGGACAAGAGGAAGGTGCGCCTCCAGCAAATCGAAATGGATTACCTTGCCCCGGATACGGCGGAAGAAATACTGTCGGCCCTGGAGCAGATGGAAGTGTGGATGAAGGCGGCGGGCATCGATCCCGCCGATGTAAAACCGGCGGATACGAAGGCCCCCGGCGGGAACGGCGATGCGGACGAGGACCCGGAGTACGCCTATATCCCCCGGTCCGACGAGGAAATACCCGCGCCGGGCCTTGAACGGCACAAACGGGGCGCCGTGCTGCTCAAGCCGCGCCGGGCCTATCTTGCCTACCGCGAGATGCTCCGCTTCTACGCGGTGAAAACCATAGCCGCCTACCTGGAAGCCCGGCCGGAACTTCTGTTCGGGGATTTTTTGAAGCAGGCGGGCGGCGCGGGCCGGGTAAGGGAATGGGTCAACCTGGGCGGGCAGGTGGTCCCGGCCTTCAGGGTGGACAGGCTGCGCGGGGAAATCCGCGAGAAAAAGATCGGCGGCTGGCCGTCCGTCCACAGGGCCTACGGCGAATTTGCCGGCCATTACCCCCTGGACGCGGCGGCCCACGCCTGGGCCGTGCTGAATTACCTTGGGGCCTGCGAAGGCGCGGAAGGCTTTAGGAAGGAGCTTGCCGTGTTGGCAGAGACCCGGCGCAAGGTTGCCGAACAGGTGTACCTGAGCCGCGCCAAGGACTTCCACGATCCGTTCAGGGCCGTCACCTACCGCAATAAAGAGGAAATGGAAGAGGTGGCGGGCGGGCCCGAAAACAACTTCTTCATCAAGCTGAGCCGTGAAAACCTGGGCCGCTCCGAGGCGGCAATCCGGGCCCTCTCGGAACGGCTGGAGCGGGAAGGGTAGCCTCCCTCCTCTTGTGCAGAATTACAGCGTGTATTAAAATACTTCCATGCTTTGGTCTTCGGGGAAGAAATGGCCCCTGTGCGCGATAACGGCGTATCTCGTGCTTGCCACAATGGGGATGTTCGCTTTGACAGCCGTTGACGCCCCGTTGTTGGACGACCTTGCGGGGCAGGGCCGGGGCGTATTTTTAATTTCATTTGACCGCCTTACGAGCACTCCGGCAGTTGTCGCGACAAAAGACAGCCACTTTTTCCCGTTACGCCATTGCCTGCTGCGGATAACAATACCGCTAAGCCTCCTTGCCGCCGGATCGGACCTCTTGTGTTCGGCTGTCAGGTCAATTACCAAAACAGCGGTAAAGGCAAACAAAAATATCATTATTCTAAAACTCCGAATCTGATCCCTGCCTGTAATTGTTCGGCCGGGCTGCTAAATCCCCCTCCGATCCGGCATTGACGGGCCGGATCTACCCCAAGGGACAGATTTTGGCAGGCGGCCGGATAGTTGCCCTTCCTTTATCGTTTTCTCAAACCAGGCTGCCCGGCGGAAACGGCGGGTTTATAACTTCCATTTTAACTTTTCCTGCGAGAGCGGAGGATTAACTATATGAAACGTTTTACAAAAAGCGGCGGAGCGATGTTGGCGCAGCAGCCGCATAGCGGGCTTGAACTCATTCCCGGCAAAAAATACTGCCTGACGCGGCAAATGTACCTGTTCCCGGAACAAAAAGTCAGCGCGGAGATCAACGACTATTTGAAGATAGGCGCCGTTGTTACATATCTAAAATCCGGGGAATTAGTGGAAGACCAAAACGTGCGTATGCCCTGGGTGTATGTACGAAGCGAAAAGCAAAAGAAATCGAATATGGGAAAGGGGAAGGAAGGCTGGTGCTTCGCCCATTATTTGCAAACGCTGGAAGAGGAATAAGGCCGCGTTGCGCCGCGCTACGCCAGGGGGTATGAGGGAAATAATACCGGATTGCGAATATTTTCGTTGATTTCCGGCGGGAAAGGTTTATAATTGTGTAATCTAGCGTATAACCTTCATGTTAAAGGGGTATTCCATGCCTATTACCGAAGAAGAACGCGCGGCGCTCGAAAATACGGCCCGCGAACTCCGGCTTACCATGGTGGACGTGGTCCTCTGGTCGGGGGGCGCCCATATAGGCGGGTCCCTGAGCATCGCCGACATACTCACCATACTCTATTTTAAGTACCTCAACGTTAAGCCGGACGAACCCCGGTGGCCCGGGCGGGACCGCTTTATCCTTTCCAAGGGCCACGCCGCTGCGGGTTTTATCCCGGTGCTGGCGAAAAAGGGTTATTTTCCCGAGGAAGACCTCAAGTCGTTTAACCACTTCGGCTCCCCCTTTGCCATGCATCCCGACAGCAACAAGGTCATTGGCTGCGACGCTTCCGCCGGCAGCCTGGGCCACGGCCTTTCCATGGCTGTGGGCCTGGGGCTGGGCGCCCGCTACCTTAAGCAGGGCTGGAAAACGGTCTGCCTTCTGGGGGACGGCGAATGCTGCGAAGGCAGCGTCTGGGAGGCCGCCATGTCCCTGGCCCACTACAGGCTGGGGAACGTGATCACCATCGTTGACCGCAACCGGCTGATGATAGACGGCAAGACCGAGGATGTGATGAGTCTTGAGCCCTTTGCCGCGAAATGGGAGGCATTCGGCTTTGATGTTGTCGAGGTAAACGGCCACGACTTTGCGGATCTGGCCGGAGCCCTGGACAAAGGCTGGGCCGCCGCGGACAGGCCCGTGCTGATTCTGGCCAATACCGTTAAAGGCAAGGGCGTTGACTTTATGGAAAACAACGTTGTCTGGCACTACGGTTCCGCGGACTCGGAACTGGCGGCCAGGGCGAAGGCGTCGATTATGCGGATGCCGGCTGCGAAGGGAGGAGAATAACATGGCGCAGGTTACCACCGGAACCACCTGGAACTGTTACGATTCGGCTACCATGACCGCCCGGGAAATTTACGGGCGGACTCTGGCGGAAATGGGCAAAACCGACGACCGCATTGTGGGGCTTACTGCGGATCTGGCAAAAACCACCGCCATTGTCCATTTTGCCAATGCGTTCCCGGACCGTTTTTTCAACGCAGGCATCGCGGAACAGAACATGATGGGCATAGCCGCAGGGCTTGCCAAGGCGGGGCTCATCCCCTTTGCCTCGACCATGGCTGTGTTCGCCGCCCTGAGGGCCGGCGAGCAGGTCCGCACGGACATTGCTTACCAGAACCTGCCGGTCAAGATAATCGCCACCCACGCGGGAATATCTTTCGGCCACGCCGGCACGACCCACCACTGCACGGAAGACCTGGCGGTAATGCGTTCCATCGCCAACATGACGGTAATCGTCCCGGCGGACGGCATTGAAACCAGCCGGGCCGTGCGGGCCTGCGTTGACATACCGGGGCCGGTGTACATACGCATAGGCCGGGGTTTCGAGCCTCCCTGTTATGAAAACGAAGATTACCCCTTCGAGATAGGCAGGGCGACCCTTATGCGGGACGGGACGGATATCACCGTCATCTGCTGCGGTATCGCGGTGCTCCAGGCGGTCCAGGCCGCCAAAACGCTGGAAGAGCAGGACAAGCTTTCGGTGCGGGTTATCAACATGCACACCGTCAAGCCCATGGACCGGGAGGCGGTCCTGAAGGCGGTTGCGGACACCAGGCGCATCCTCACCGTGGAAGAGCACAATGTCGCGGGGGGGCTGGGGGACGCCGTTGGCGGGATCATCGCCGAATCCGGCAAGGGCTGCGTTTTCAAAAAGCACGGCATCCAGGACGAGTTTGCCGTCATAGGCTACGCGGAGGATCTCTATGCCCATTACGGGCTTGACAGCAACGGCATCGTGGACCGGGTCAGGGAAATGATGGGCATGGAATTCGAGGCCGACGAGGATTGGGACGACGAATAGGCTCCCCTGCCGAAAGGAGGCTTTAGGATGGCTGCTATAGCGACGGCAACCGACATAATGACCGCGAAGCTGTTTTTCAACGCGGCGTTCCCGGTAATGCGGGTGGTTCTGGAAGACGATCCGGCAATGAAGGCCCGTTTTGCCGGGGTCAGGGCGGTGGTGCAGATAGGCGCCAAAAACCCGGGCGGGGACGAGGGCTTCCTGGCCTGCCACCTGGTTTTTGACAACGGCGCCTTTTCCGTGGCCCAGGGGCCGGCGGAGAATCCCGATATAGCCCTGACCTTTCCCACGGTGGCAAAGATGAACACCATGTTCCGGGGGGGCGCCGCGCTTCCGGCGATCAGGGGGCTTGGCAAATTGGGGACCCTCGTCAAGGTTTTCTCCCTCCTCATGTCCCTGATGATCATGATGCCTTCCAGCCGGCCCAAAGATCCGGGCAAACAGAGGCTCAAGGTAAAGATGAGCCTCTACATGATCACCCGGGCGCTTTCCAGCTACAACAAGCTGGGCAACGAGGATATGGCCGAATGGTGCCGCCGCCAGCCGGACCGGATCTACCAGTTTGTGGTTGACGGCCCCGGTGCGGAACCCGCAGTGGCGGCGTACCTCCGGGTCAAGGCCGGAAAGTCCAAATCCGGCCACGGAATCTACGCCCGGCGCTCCCCCTTCGTGCTTTTCCATTTCTTCTCCGTCGCCGGGGCCCTTAAGGTGCTGCTCAAGGACGTGGGCTTTGTGGAAGGTGTCGAGCAGGGCTGCGTGGAAATCGTAGGTTCCCCGGAATACGCCATGTACCTTAACGACTACATGTCCATTTTACAGGGTATGCTGACCTGAGCGCGGCTGAAGGGCCTACCGTATCCGGTACACGCCCCCCTTTTCCGCAACCAGGAGGTCTTTTTCAAGGGAGGCCAGCGCCTCGCAGATTTCCCCTTCCCCCATCCCGGTGCTGCGGGCCAGCGTTTTCGCGGAGGCCGGCCCGCCAAAGGCAAGGGCTTTGACAAGCCTGCCCCGCTTCTGGCGGAAGGAGCCCTGGAAACGGCTTTGTTTCGCGTAATGGGCGCTTTTTCTGCCGGGGTTGGCGGTAATTTTTTTCAGGGCCGCCCCGTAGTCCATAAGGGCATAGTACCATTTGCGCGGGTTTTCCCGGTCCAGCGTATCTTCCAGAATCGGGCGGATATCCCGGTCGTCTACCGTGACGCGGTCCTGGAAAAAGAAGTGGATCACCGCTGCGCGTATGTTGGTTTCTATGAATACGGCCGGGTAGTTGTAGCCGAAGCAGGCGATGGCGCCGGAACAATAGCCGCCTATGCCGGGGAGCCGCCTCAGCTCGGCGGGGGTCCCGGGCACTTTGCCCCGGTGTTCTTCCGCGATAATTTTCGCGCAGGCGTGGATGTACCGCGCGCGGCGGTTATAGCCCAGGCCGCTCCATTCCCGGAGCACCGCCTCGAACGGGGCCGCGGCAAGGCCTTCCGGTTCCGGCCAAAGCTCCATCCAGCGTTCCCAGTAGGGCAGCGCCCTTTCTGTCTGGGTCTGCTGTAACATAAATTCCGATACCAGCACCGCCCAGGGCCGGGTATTTTTCCGCCACGGAAAATCGCGCCCCTCTTTTTCGTAATAAGCGTAAACAGCGTCCCTGAATTCCGAGGCTTCCATTGCGGCCCTTAACCGGCCTTCGCCTTTTCAATGATGAGCCCCGCGATTGTTTCGGCGTCGATATCGTCGGTATCGACAACAAGGTCCGCGAAGGAATAGTCATCGTTATCAATACTGTAAATTCTCAGGTAGCGCTCCCGGTCCTGCCTGTCCCTTTCCGCGGTAAAAGAGGCGACTTCTTCGAGGCTGCCCCCCTCCCGCTTTACAATCCTCTTTGCCCTGGTTTCGGGCCTGGCTTTAAGGTACACCTTGAGGTCCGCCTCCCCGAGCATCCAGCTGGCAAGCCGCGATCCCAGGACGCAGCCCCCGCTTTCGCGGGCAAGCGCCACCTGGCGGCTGTCAACTTCCCGGTCCCAGGAATCGTCCTTTGCCGCGAGGGAAAGCACTTCGGCAAGGCCCATCCCCTTTTCCTCCGCCAGGGAGCGGAAGGTAAAATTGATGAAACGCAGGGCAAGGGAATCGGCTACGAGGCGGCTTATGGTCGTGTTCCCGCACCCGCTCTTCCCCGAAATCGCTATCTTGAGCGCCTTTTTCATGCCTCGAAACCTCTCACTAAAATATATCCGGCGCTTCGAAAACGTCAAGGCATCGCGGGCGTTTTGAAGGGCTTTGCCCAGCTTTGCCTGGCTTTGCCCGGCTTGCCGCCCTGTTTTAAGCGCTGCCGAAAGGCCGCTGGACTTTTGGCTTGTTTTACGCTAAACTGGCGGTATATCAGGGCTCGCGCAAGGAAAAGACGCCATGCGTTTTGTTCCGTTTGTTTGGCAGGGCCTTTAAGCTATGGGCGGGTTCCGACGGGCCTTGCGGCTTTTGCCCGGTGGAATTGGCCTTACAAAACCAATTCATTTTTGACTGACGAATTTTCGGGCTTGCCCTTTATATTCCACTGCCAAGGAGAAATACCATGAGTAAATTTTTTATCGCGACGGCCGCCGTCATTGCTGCGGCGGGAATGGTTCTGGCGGGCTGCGGTAATCTGGCGGCCGGCGACACTTTCTTCACCGTGAGGTTTGAGGCGGACGGCGGAAGCCCCGCGCCGGGGGATCAGGCGGTGGCCGGCAACGGCAAGGCAACTGAGCCGGCGGCCATGACCAGGGCCGGCTATACCTTCGGCGGATGGTACACGGAGGCGGCCTTTGCTACCCGGTGGAATTTCGCCACGAATACCGTAAGTGGCGATATCACCCTGTACGCCAAGTGGTTGAATCCGTCCGAAGCCCTCACCGTTACGTTTGAGGCGGACGGCGGAAGCCCCGCGCCGGAATCCCGGGCTGTAGCCAATGGCGATACGGCGCCCGAACCGGCGGCTATGACCAAGGCCGGCTACAGTTTTGAGGGGTGGTACAGGGACGCGGCATTCGCCACCCCCTGGAACTTCTCCACGGACACGGTGGGCGGCAATATCACCCTGTACGCCAAATGGGCGATAAACCGGTACGCCGTTACCTTCGAGGCGGACGGCGGAGACCCCGCGCCGGAGGATCAGTCGGCGGCCGGCGGCGGCAAGGCGGACGAACCGGCGGCCATGACCAAAACCGGCTATACCTTCGGCGGATGGTACACGGAGGCGGCCTTTGCCACCCGGTGGAATTTCGCCACGGATACCGTAAACAGCGATATCACCCTGTACGCCAGATGGCTGAATCCGTCCGAAGCCCTCACCGTTACGTTTGAGGCGGACGGCGGAAGCCCCGCGCCGGAATC
>JAIRRR010000241.1 GCA_031255875.1 Treponema sp. | reverse complement strand
GCGAGCCTCCTGGCCGTGCTGGGCGCGGCGGGGGTGGCTATCGGGCTCGCGCTCAAGGACACGCTGGGGAATATCGCCGCCGGGATCATCCTCCTCTTTTTGGGAAGCTACCGCCGGGGGGAATACATCGAATTCGGATCCTGCAGCGGGACGGTAAAGGACATGAACCTCTTTACCACAATTCTGGAAACCGCCGACGGGCTTTTCATTTCCGCGCCCAACTCAAGCATCTGGGGGGTGCCGCTCAAAAATTACTCGCGTTATGGCAAACGCCGTATGGAACTTTCCGTGCGCATCTCGTATTCGGATTCCGTCAACACCGCTTTCAGGGTGATGCAGAATATCGCCGAAACCGAAACCCGCTTCCTGACGGACCCCGCGCCCCAGGTCATCCTCCAGTCCCTGGGCGACAGTTCCGTGGATATCACGCTCCGCGCCTGGGCCTCCACCGGCATCTATTGGGATATCTACTGGGACCAGATGAAAAACGTCAAACTGAAGATCGAGGAAGCGGGGCTGCACATACCTTTCCCGCAGAGGGATCTGCACATCATCGGGGATCCGGGGCCGGGATAAAAACGCCCGCAATAAATACCCCGGCTTAAAGGCCGCTACAGCACCGACTTTTTCTCGATAAAGGCCCGGTATTTGTCCAGATCGCTCTTGAAGGCTATGATGCGGTTTTCCGTATCTTTCTTTGATTTTGCCGACGCTTCGGTAGCCTCCAGCAGGATGCGCTCCGCCTTTACAAAACGCCCCAGCCTGGAACTTATGCCCACCGCCAGCCCCTGGGTAAAGGTGGTCGGCAGCCTGGCGCGGAATTCCGTTATCTTCTTTATCCCGTCATTGAGGCTTACGCCGGGCAGGATCACGGTAACGCCGGTTTTCCCTTTTTCAAAGACCGTGCCGGTAGAATCGAAATAATCGGAGGTTATGCGGGCGAAATCCCGGAACCATAGCCCCTCGGGATCGTCGGGGTTCCTGTATTCCAGCACCGCCACGCTCAGGTCCCGGGACGAGGCTTCCGAGCGGCGGAGTTCGGCGTCAAGCCGCCTTTCGGCGATGTCTTCCGGGGTCATGCCGTCTGGCGCGGCGGTCGGTTCCTCTGCCTCTGCGGGAGGCGGCCCGCTGTCCGGGGCGTCCTCCTGGGGAAAGGCGGTGTCTTCCCCCTCGAACGGGAAGTCCGGAAAATCATCGGGGGCCGGCGCGGTTTCGGTGTCAAGCGCGAAAATATCGTCCAGAGAATCCCCGTCCGAAGCGCCGCCGAATTGGGAATCGTAATCCTGTTCCGGTATCTCCCCGTCCCCGGGAATCTCCCGCGTTTCCTCCGCGGCCGGCCTTTTCCCCTCCCGGGCCGGTTCCCGTGCCGCAGGCCCGGGCCGCGCCGGAGGCATCGCGTACCGGGGGACCGTTCCGGCTTCCACGGACTGCCTCTTGTCGGTCACCGATTCCAGAATCAGGGTGAAAAAGGCCAGCACCAGGGCTATCAAGACGATGATCAGGGTACGCTTCAACACCGAAAGGAGCAAATCGAAGTCAATATAACGGTATACGGCGCTAAGCGTCACATTGCGCAGGCCCTCGATCTGGAGGGGGGAAAAAAGCACCCGGGAAGAAGTCCCGAACTGTTTCGCGAACCGGGGGGAATTCCCCACCCATTCGACGGCCCCGCTTAAAGCCCGCTCAAAGACATATTCCCCGTCCGGCCCGGTAAGGATGATCCCCTGGAGATTTTCAGAATAGCTCAGGGTGTCCTGGATGGTATCCCGAAACCCTTCGTCCATAAAAGCCTGCGCGCTGATCCGGGAGGAACGGTCCGCGAGGGCAAAAAATTCCCGTTCTACGGCTATCTGCCGGTCTTTGATATTGAAACCGATCTGCACGCCCGCGACCGCCAGAGCCGCTACGTAGGCAGCGACGCAAACACAGGCAATGACGGCTGATATTGAAGAAGACCTTTCGCTCATAAAATCATTATATACTGATAATTGATAACATGCTAGAATAAAGATGAGGAAATCCCATGAATTTGCGAAAAACATCGCTTCCGCCCGGCTGGTATCCCGGGAAAAAAGAAGAAATAGCGCGGTTTTTAAGCCGTTTTGATCGCCGCGCCGCCGGTCCGGGCGGTCCCCCGGCGGATGCGGCGTGCGGCGCCCCGGTTGCGGCGGCACCGCACGCGGGCTGGTACTATTCCGGCGCGGTCGCCGCCAGGGCGGTCTCCTCCCTTGACCCCGGCGCAGAGACCGTAGTTGTTGCCGGCGGCCACCTCCCGGCCGGTTATCCGGCCCTTGTGGCGGCGGAGGACGCTGCGGCTACCCCCCTGGGGGATATCGAAATGGACCGGGAATTCCGGGACCTTGTGCGGGAAGAACTCCGCTGCGCGCCGGACCAGTACCGGGACAATACGGTGGAAGTCCAGCTCCCCATGGTGAAATACTTTTTTCCGGAGGCGCGCCTGGTCTGGCTCAGGCTTCCCGCCGAAAGCTCCTCCCTTGAGGCGGGAAAAACAATCGCCCGCGCCGCGGCCCGCCTGGGCCGGAAGGCGGCGCTCCTGGGTTCCACCGATCTGACCCACTACGGGAGCAACTACGGTTATAGCCCCCAGGGTTACGGCAGGAAAGCCCTGGACTGGGTCAAAACTGTAAACGACGCGGCCTTTATCAGAGCCGTCCTGGAAGACAAGCCGGAAGAGGCCCTGCGCCACGCGGAAACGTCGTTCTCCGCCTGTTCGGCAGGCGCCGTGCTCGCGTGCATGGGTTTCGCCCGCGAAACCCATGCCGGTCCCGCCGGGCTTCTCGCGTATTCCACAAGCGCCGACGTCTCCCTCGCGGACGGCGAGGACGTCCCCGATTCCTTTGTGGGTTACGCGGCCATAAGCTGGCGCTAAACCCGGGGCGGGCTCCGGGGTACGGACCGCGCCTTCCGATCGGGCCTGTCCTAAAACCGGGCGGGTCCTGAACAGGCCCGCTCACCATTCCCTTACATGGTACTTCCCCTCAGGCTTGATAATATTGAAGGTGTCGCCCGAGGGGACAATAACGAAAAAACCCCGTTTGAGCGCATAGTTCTTTACCGAATCGCTGGTGACCACCCCCGCAACGGCGCCGAGGTATTTCCGGCTGTCCCCGTGCAAGTCGGCGTACTTGCGCAATTTTTCCATGCGTTCCGTGTGCTCATCAACATCCTTCGTGGACGGGGTGGCCTTGATCTCGACAATCATCACCTTGTCGCCGTTTTGCAGGAAAACGTCGGCCTCCGCGAAAATACCGTTCTTTTCGTCGGCGATCTTGTAGTCCCTTGTCGCGACTTCGAAGGTGAAACCCAGGGCCTTGAATTTGGCGAGCAGGTTGGGGACCACCATGTGTTCGACCATGTCCCCGAAACGGTTGGTCAGCTCCCCGAGCTTTCTGTCGGTCTCCTTCATCTGCCTGGCGGTCTCTTTTATCTGCTTGTCGGTCGCCGCTATCTGCTCGTTGGTAGCCTGTATCGCCGCCCAGACCTTCTCAAAAGACGGCGGATCGCCGGGGTCTATGGCAAAAGTTTGCGCAGAGGTCATGTTACCCTCCTGTCTCCTACTATACCCCAAATCCCCAAAAAAAGAACAGGCGGCCGCGCGATAAAACCGCAGGCCGGACGCAGGGCCGTGAATTTTGCGGCGATTCAGAACGGCAGGGAGAACCTGAGCTGCCGTATCAGGGTGTCGGCCTTGTCGCGGTACTGGGCCGGATTTACAGCCGCCGCTTCTTCCAGGCAGGCAACGGCCTCGTTTATCCTCCCGGCTGAGGCCGCGTTGACCCCCCGCGCGTAGGAAATCAGCGACAGGCTTGCCCCCCTGTCCAGGGAAAGGCGGTAGTAATTCTCCGCTATTTCATAATCGCGTTTTTTGTAGGAAAGCAGGCCCAGGTAGTAGTAAGGCGCGTAATGATCCGGGCGCAGATTCAGCGCCGAAGAAAAACAGATATCGGCGGTAAGGTAGTCGCCGGTATCATAGGCACTCCTGCCGTTTTCAAGCAGATCGTTAAAAGTTTTTCTGCTTATCAGGTATTCGCCGTAATCCCGGCGCAGTACTTCAAGGTCCGTCCACGCGGTAACGCGCTGGGCGGCATACTTGGAATTGTCATCGGCGGCGGCCTGATCCGAAAGCGTCAGGAGCACTTCCCCCAGGGTGCGGTAGTACGCTTCGTTTTTTGTGTTCATGAAAAACGAGACAAGGGACCACGCCGCGCCCTGGAAATTATCCGGCCGCCCCAGGACATCGGCGAGGAGCACCCATTCCAGCGAGGGCGCGTCTCTCCCCAGGTTTTTGACGCTGTCAAGCCAGGCCAGGTGTTCCGTATATTCCAGTTTTTCCAGCACCCCGTCGTAGCGGAAACCGCTAAAATAGACGGCGAATCCTTCCAGTATCCAGGAAGGGGGATCGCTGACAAAGCCGCGGAGGAACTGGACGAACGCCTCCCGGGGCAGGGCCTGTTTTTCATCCGGGCTTCCCCGGTGAATCACGAGTTCCCTTCTCTCCCGCTGGGCGTAGTGGAGGTATACGGCCCCTTTCCTAGTCTCCCCGAGACGGGACGCGACGTAGGCGTCGTAGGATTCCCCGTCGTTGAAAGCCCGCACCCGGTATAGATCGCCAAGCCACACGGGCTCGTAACGGAAGACCCGGTTAAAGACCTGGAAGCGCAGCTCCAGCTCTTTGACGATCGCCAGGGCGTCGTCCCTGCCCCTGTCGGAGATTACGGAGTAAAGCCCGCTTTTCGCCTCGAAAGCGGCCCCGCCGGCATCTGTTCCTGCGGCCTCTTCCGGGCTTTCCCCGGGCGCGGCCGGGGAAGGCCCGGGATTCCCGTCCTGCGCGCTGAGTGAAAATGCCAAAACCGTTAAAAAAGCAAAAACGGAAAAATATTTTTTCATCAGAAAGCGCGGGCGCGATACCCCGGATCCCGGGGCGGGCCGGTTGATAGCCGGTATTTTAATCGTAATTTTCATCGCAATTTTCCTATTGTATTATTTTGTCGATAATAATATTCACCTCTTCTATGAGGATGCCGGTATAGCGTTCAAGGTTTTCGATAATGTACTGCTGCATAGCGTAGATATTGCCGCCCAGCTGGGTCCCGAGCGGCACGTCGATGGTGATCACCAGGCGGTAGCCCGCTTCGACATCCTTTACCACTATTTTTTTTATTCTGATGCTGGAGTTGTACTCATCGACGCAGTGAATCACCATCTGGCTCAGGGCTGCCTCGGATATGATCAGTTTCCCGCGCTTGGAATACTCCGGCCGCACCACGGATTTTTCGTGTACTTTGGATACGCGCCCCACGCCGGGAACAGGCTTCTTGTTGAAGATCCTGATCGCGTCGTAAAAGATATTGGGGTAATTCCGCTTGACCTCGATTGAGGGGATGGGGATGACATGCTTGCCTTCGATGCGCCGTGTCCTGATGGCCCTTTCAATATCTTCCTGGCTCGCGATATCTTCTATTTTGATGATCTTTCCGGGCACGGGAAGCTGGAGCCGCGCGGCTATCTTGTTCACCATCTTTTCCGAAGTACCCAGGATCAGTATCTTCCGGAATTTCTCGCTTTGAAGCCTTCGCGCCACCGCGTCCCGGTGCGCCTTTTCGTCAAAAAGCGCTACTTTTACCGCCGCCAAAAATGTCTTTTCCCTTTTTGCCGAATGCCCCGTCAAAATCCGGTTGTCGCGGATCAGAAGCCCGTCGTCAATGATAAAATCTATCCCGTATTTCTGGGCTACGAGCTTTGCCCGGAAGCTCTTCCCGGTCCCGCTTTCCCCGATGAGCGCGTACACTTTGACCCGTTTTAGGGCCCAAAAAATATCCGGAAAGATCATCCTTTTTC
>JAIRRR010000210.1 GCA_031255875.1 Treponema sp. | reverse complement strand
CAGAAGCTGGGCCGCTATACGATCATGGTAAACTGCAACCCCGAAACAGTGTCCACCGATTACGATATGTGCGACCGGCTCTACTTCGAAGAGCTCTCCCTGGAACGGATTCTGGACATTTACGAACGGGAGCGTCCCGACGGGCTGATCCTGTCCATGGGCGGGCAGACGCCCAACAACCTTGCCACCAGCCTCTACGCGGCCGGGGCGCTGATCTACGGCACCACGCCCCAGTCCATTGACATGGCCGAAGACCGGAACAAGTTCTCCGCCCTCCTGGACAGGCTGGGCATAGAACAGCCGTTGTGGCGGGAACTTACGGACCTTCCCTCCGCAAAGGCCTTTGCCGGGGAAGCGGGCTACCCGGTGCTGATACGGCCGAGCTACGTGCTGTCCGGCGCGGCGATGAACGTCGCCTGGGACGACGAAAGCCTGGAAAAATTCCTGTCCCTCGCGTCGGACGTTTCTGCGGAACACCCGGTGGTGATAAGCAAATTTATCGAAAATTCAAAGGAAATCGAAATTGACGCGGTAGCCAAGCGGGGGGAGATGCTGTTCCACGCCATTACCGAGCACATAGAAAACGCCGGGGTTCATTCGGGGGACGCGACGGTGGTCCTGCCCGCCCAGCGGCTCTATATCGAAACCATACGGAAGGTACGTAAAATTTCCGGCGAGATAGCCAGAGCCCTGGATATTACCGGGCCTTTCAACATCCAGTTTCTGGCCCAGCGCAACAGGGTCAGCGTTATCGAATGCAACCTACGTTCCAGCCGGAGCTTCCCCTTCTGTTCCAAGGTAAGCCGGGTAAACATGATCGAAATGGCGGTCCGGGCCATGCTGGACGAGCCGGTGCAGAAGGCGCCGCTTTCCGCCCTCGATCTGGAATGGGTCGGCGTCAAGGCCGCGCAGTTTTCCTACTCGCGCCTCCACGGCGCCGATCCGGTTTCCGGCGTGGAAATGGCCTCCACCGGCGAAGTGGGATGCATCGGCACGGATCTTCACGACGCCTTCCTCAAAGCCCTGCTGTCGGTAGGCTACCGGATTCCCCGGCGGCAGATACTGCTCTCCACCGGCACTATCGAGGAAAAGCTGGATTTCCTGGATTCGGCGAGAAAACTTGTGGAAATGGGGTACAGGCTTTTCGCGTCCCGGGGGACCGCCCGGTTTCTCACGTTGAACAAGGTCCCCGTCACGGCCCTCAACTGGCCGCTTGAGTCCAAAGAGCCGAATATCGCCACCTATATCAAACGGCGGGATGTTGACATGATCATCAATATTCCCAAAAACAACCGGGAGACCGAACTGAAAAACGACTATCTTATACGCCGCATGGCCGTGGATTTCGACATACCCCTGTTTACCAACATCAAGGTGGCCCGGGAATTTATCGACGCCCTGGCCTACGAGCGGGAAAAGTCCGCGTCCCTTAAGGACGACTCCCTGGAGATCAAAGCCTGGGAAGAGTACCGTTAGCAGCCTGTCGCGCTTCGCGCAATCGCCGGCAACAAAAACGCCCGTATTTACAAACCCGCCGATATGTGGGAAAATAGAGTCATGTTCGAGGCGGTAGTGTTTGACTACGGGAGAGTGATTAGCCTGGATCCCGTCGAAGAATCGCAGGAGGAGATGGCCCGCCTTGCGGGCGTGCCTTCGGGTATTTTTGAAAAGATACGCATGAAGTACCGGGACGATTACGACCGGGGCAGCATGCGGGGCAGGGATTATTACCGGAAGATAATGCGGGAGGCAGGCGCTCCGGCAGCGGACGCCCGGGATTTTGACGCGCTGGCGGACCGGATCGCCCGGATCGACGTCCACAGCTGGGCCGTTATAAACAACGAGACGGAAGAGCTTATGCGCGAAATCAAAGGGGCGGGGTACAGGCTCGGGATACTTTCCAACATGCCCCACGATTTCCTTGAATTGGAGCGGGACGTTTTCCGGGTGTTCGATCTTTGCGATCCGTGCATTTTTTCCTGCCGCTGCGGGTTCCTTAAGCCCGAGCGGGAGATCTACCAGGTACTGGTAGACGCCCTGGGCTGCGCGCCGGACAGGGTTGTTTTCTTTGACGATGTGCCGGCCAATGTGGAAGGGGCGCGGGGCCTGGGCATAACGGCGTACCTGTGGCAGGGCGCGGGGACCGCCCGGGAAAATTTGAAAAACCTGGGGATTCTTCCCTAAGGCCGGCTGCGCCGCCTGGGGGAAAGGAGACGGCCAATGGAATTTATAAAAACAGCGTTTATATTTCTGATTGTCGGCCTGACGGTTATTGCCGTTACCCCGCTGGGGCTGCTGCTGTTCATCATGAAATGCCTGGGGCTTAGGCGCTGCGTGTCGTTTCTGACCAGCCGGATTGCATATACCTGGGCGTGGATGCTGATCCGCCTAACGGGCTGCGACATCAGGGTACGAGGCAGGGAAAATATTCCCCGGGAAGGGGGCCTCTGCTTTGTAAGCAACCACTGCGGCTATTTCGATATTTTGCTGATCCTTGCCGCTGCGGGGCGCGCGATCGGTTTTATTACGAAGAAGGAGCTGGCGTTTGTCCCTCTTCTGAATTTTTGGATTGCCCTTATGGGCGGGTTTTTTATAGACAGAAAAAATACCCGCAAAGGCCTGGCCGCAATCAAGACCGGGGCCGGGCGCATACGAGCCGGGGATTCTATGCTGATTTTCCCCGAAGGCCACCGCAGCAGAGGCCAGGGCCTGCTTCCCTTCCGCCCGGGTTCCTTCAAACTGGCAACCGAGGCGGATGCGCCGATAGTCCCTATCGCCATAACCGGCAGCTACGAAGTCTTTGAAAAAACCGGCAGGGTAAAACCTGTGCCGGTATGGATAGCCTTTGGAAAGCCGGTCATGACCAGGGATATTCCCCCCGGGGACAGGCGCCAGGCATTAAGCGACAGAGTACGGGAAGCAATAGCCGCCGAGCTTGCGGTATCGGAGAAGGAACTCGCAGGGCTGTCGTGTTAGCGCGTACTTATAATAACCCGCCGAGGCCCCCCTGTCTTTTTATCCCATCACCACTTTAACACGGTTTCTGCTGCCGCTGCTCTGGGCCGGGACCAGGGCGAGCGCGTCTCTCACGGCAAGCGGTTTCCCGTTTAACGCGCAGGACGCCGCCCCCTTGCTTACGCCTTGCGGGTTTTCCACGCTAATCTCGTAAAGGGCCCCGCGCCAGACCCGCTCGGCCTTAAAGCCCTTCCAGTTTTTTGGGATGCAGGGATCGATGCAGAGGCTGTCGTAGCCCGGGCGTATGCCCAGGATATAGCGGGTGGCGGCGAAATAACTCCAGCCGGCGGAGCCTGTCATAAAGGGATGCCGGGCGCGGCCGAACGCGCTGTGGTCCGGGCCCACAACAAACTGGCAGTAAGAGTAGGGCTCGGATTCCCGGACTTCTATACGGTCGTTTTGCAGGCAGGGGCAGAGCGCGTCGTAGAATTTCAGCGCCCGGTCCCCCCTGCCCAGGACCGCCTCGGCCGCCCAGGCCCAGGGGTTCGGATGGCTGAAAATAGCCGCGTTTTCCTTGAGACCCTTGTAGACCCTGGTAACAAAGCCGATTTCGTCATCGGGCCTGGAATAAGCCGGGGAGCAGAGCTTGAGCCCGTAGGGGGTGTAGAGGTACTCGTCCACAGCGTCCATGGCGGAAAGCCCCCGCTCCCTGGACGCCGCGCCGGACAGTACCGCCCAGGTGTTGCTTTCCATAAACACCTTCCCCTCCTCGTTCGCGGCGGTTCCTATCTTCCTCCCCGAGGCGGTGATTCCCCGGCAGTACCACCGCCCGTCCCAAAGCTCCTTTTCGCAGACGACGCGTACTTTTCCCGCCAGGGCGCGGTACTTTCCCGCGTCTTCAGCCCTGCCCAGCCGTTCCGCGAGGCCCGCGAAATGGAGCAGCGCCCAGTGGTGCAGGAACGACACCATGGCGCTTTCCCCGCCGCCCAGGTTGAGGCAGTCGTTCCAGTCGGCGCGGAGCCCCTTGCAGATCCCGTGGCTTCCCACCTGGGACGCGGAAAAATCAAGGATCTTTGTCATATGCTCGTAAACAGTGCCGCTTCCCCCGTCCGCGTAACCGTATGTTTCTTCCGCAAAGCCCAGGTCCCCGGTCTCTTTAATATATTCGGTGATAGCCGGTACCAGCCAGAGCGCGTCGTCGGCGCAGGTATCTTCAAGGCCGTGGACAAAGCTCTTCCGGTCCGGCGCGGGCACCACCGTCGGGGACTTGAAGGGCGCGGGCTGCTGCTCCTCGAACCACTCGCTCTGGAAAAGGTGCAGGCCGTAACCCGCGCCTGTAAGGCCCTTCAGCAGTTCCGTTATCCGGCTCCGGCACTTTTCCGGGTTCGAGTGGGGTATGCACATGGCGTCCTGGGCCGTGTCCCGGTACCCAAGGCCCGTCCGGCCCCCCACTTCGATAAAGCTGGCGAACCTGGAGAACATCACGTTGATTTCGGACTGGTACAGAGTCCAGATATTGAGCATGGTGTTCATCGCCTCGCTGGGGGTTTCAATACGGAGTTTCCCGAGCTTCTTGTCCCAGAATTCCGCGAGCGCGGCAAAGCTGTTGTCGATTGTTTTGAAATCGGCGTACTTGCTGCGGAATCTTTCCCCTGCGGCGCGGTTCCCCTCGCCCAGGACAAAGACGAGCCGGGCTTCTTCCCCGTCTTCCAGGCGGATGCCCTTCCGCAGGGCCCCGCAGTGATTCCCCCCAAGCTCGCTTGACATGGAACAGTATCCCTGCTCCACCGCGGCAGGGTTGTTTTCGCTGCGGTAAGGGCCGATAAATCTGTCCCTCATGCAGTCGTAGTCATCCGCGTAAGTTCCCGCGAAAGTGAAAAACTGTTCCCCGCCGGACTCGTAAAACGGATCGAATTCTATTATCCCGTCCTCGCAGGAAGAACCGGAGGAGTAAAGGCTCATCTGAAAGTTTTTATTGTCCATATCGATATGGTGGTACGAAAATTCAAGATAGCCGAAAACGGAAAGCTCCCGCCTCCTCCCGGAATTGTTCTTAAGTCTAATATCCCACAGTTCCACCGGCTCGTCTTTTGGGATGAAAAGTTTCTGCTCGCCCTGTATGCCCGAATACTCGCACTGGTACTTGACGTACGACAGCCCGTGCCGGCAGAGGTACTTGGCCTCGCCAAGCCCCTTGCCCACGGGCTGCCATGAAAGGGACCAGTAGTCGCCGCCCGCCTCTTTCCCCCTGCCGGAAGATTTGCGGTCGCCGTCATCCCGGATATACACATAATGCCCCGGGCGGTCCATGGGCACGCCGTTGGGCCTGAACCGGGAGATCCGGTGGTATTCCGGTGTTTTGTAAAACAGGTAGCCCCCGGCGGTATGGTTAAACACCCCGCACAGATCCTTTACCCCTATGTAGTTGGTCCAGGAAACCGGTACATCAATACGATCGATCACGTACTCGCGTTTTTCATTATCAAAATAACCGTAACGCATTGCAGTTCCTTAAGAAAATTTAAGCCCTGTCCGGCTGTTTTTGAAAACGGCCCCGTTCCGTTCGGAGAATACGCCGGTTCCTTACATAAATATAGCGCAAGGCGCCTTCATTTTCCCGGTATATTTTCTATTTGACAGTTTACCGCATAAATATTATAATTCATGATGTAAAAGCATTCCAAATTACGGAGGATCTATGAAAATAACTGAAAAGACAATCGTTCTGGGATTGTCGGCCCTGCTGGTTTTTGCCGCAGCCGGGTGCAAAAAGGAGGGCCAGAGCGCCGTTTCCGGTCCCGAAGTGCGGGTATTGAATTATCTCGATCTGACCATAGCTAATTCGGCCCAGGAGATAACCGATGTTTGGGATAAATTTTCCCAAAACCACCCGGATATCGGGGTTGTCCGGGAAGACCTCTTCAACGAGCCTTTCCACAACAAGATAGAGGCCTACGCTGCGGCCGGGCAGCTCCCGGACGTGGTCTACGCCTGGCCTTCCGGGCGGTCTACCACCCTGCATACCCAGCATCTGCTCAAGGACCTCGGCCCCCTCATTCAGAAAGACGGGCTCGGTTCCGTGATGCTCCCCGGCGCGCTCGATCCCAACGCCCAGGGCGCGGGCTACATCGGCATACTCCCCCGGGCCATAACGAGCAGCCACGCCTTCTACGTGAATAACGAAGTGCTCAGGGACGCCGGACTCCAGCCCGCCAGGACCTATGCCGAACTAAAGGCCCAGGTGCCCGTGCTCCGCGCCAAGGGCTACCAGACCGTGCTCATGGCAAACCAGGATACCTGGGTCATGCAGAGCTGCCTCTTCTCCCTCATTGCCGGCCGTTTCGGCGGCGAAGGCTGGGAGAAGAAAATTCTCAGCGGCGAGGCGAAATTCACCGACCCCGACTTTGTCAAAGCCCTTGAATTTGTCAGGACCCTGTACGACGACGGCGTCCTCAGCAGAGACTCGCTTACCACCGACTACGGCAGCGTGGTCGGCCAGTTCGCCACCAACCGGGGCGCCTATCTCGTGGACGGCGACTGGCGTATCGCCGCGTTCATCACGGACAAGTCCACCGGCGAGGGCCTTATCGACCCGGAACGGCAGAGGGATTTCGCTATTACCGTGTTCCCGGACATCGAAGACGCGAAACTCAACAAATCCACTTCCGGCATTCTCGGCACGGGCTGGGGCATCTCCGCGGCGGTACCCGCAGGTTCCGAACAGGAAGCCGCCGCCTGGGAACTGGTTAAATGGCTTTCGGGCAAGGAGATTCAGACCTGGCTCCTGGAAACCGGCGGAATCACCACGCCCACCCGGACCGACATAGATGTCACCGGGCTTACCCTGGAACCCCTCCAGGTAGCCGGAGGGAACCTCGCGTCCCAGTACGATACCACCACCGCGGTAATTGACGGCGTGTTTGACGCTGAAATCCACGTCCCCATAAACGACGGCCTCCAGGCCATAGGCATGGGGGCCGCGACGCCCCAGCAGATAGCCGCCGCCGCCCAGCAGGCCTTTGAGTCCTGGAAGGCAAAGCAATAGCGGGCGAAGCTGGAAACGGCGCCAGCTTTTATGGGAAGCTCCGGGAACCCCGGCATGGGGTTCCCGGAGGCCAGAAAGAGGCTGTTCCCGACCCGGACCAGCCTCTTTTGTATTAAGATGCGGACCGACCATTTTCGTCAAGGAGCTCTCCATGGATCTGTCTTCGAGAAAAGAGGAACGTGTTTCCTACATCATCCTGGTTCTGCCGGCTTTGGCGATTTACTTGGCGGTAATGGCGTTCCCCACCATT
>JAIRRR010000179.1 GCA_031255875.1 Treponema sp. | reverse complement strand
CCGCTGACCATTAAGGACGCTGCGGAAAGCCCCGGAACCGCCCTGCCGTCAAACAGGACGAAAAGCCTTGCCCGCCGGATAATGCTGTCCGAATCGGGCCGCCCCGTCACATTGCCGATAGCCCCCGCAGCGTCCCGCAGCCCGGTTATGGGGAACTGGGCGCCCGTCCGAACAGCGCCGGGGGTTAAATCGAAGTTGGGCAGGATGGAATCGAAATCCCCGGCGGAAAACAGGGGCTTGTCCAGATCGTCCGGCCAGGAAAAGGTATTCCCCGACTGGGTGCTTAGAAAGACCGTGTGAACGACGCGGCCAAAATCCCCGCAGGCGCGGATAAAGGCTTCGTCATCCTCGGCCCCGTATACCGAGGCTTCGGAAAAGATCACGTCGAAGGCCACGGAGGCGGCTTCCGAAAAATTCATGTAGTCGATAAATTCGGCGTAGGCTTTTCTGGGCCAGGGCCAGGACCAGCCCCGTTCCCGGTTCGCCCAGTCAATGCTGTCCTGGTTAAGGATAATTACCAGTATATCATCGGAAGGCCGCGTGGTCCCGGCCAAAAGCCGTACCCGGAAATCGTAGGTTTTAAATTCAAGGTATTCAAAAACGCCGAAATAATTCAGCAGCCCCACGGTGAAAAACACAAAAGCGGTCATGAGCAGCGCCGCGATGTTTTTCGGCATTCTTCCGGCCTTCTTTTGCCGCGAAGAATTTCCCGCAGAGTCCCTCTTTTTTGCCATAACCCGGTTATTGCGCGGCGCTGAACCGCGACCGGCGGAACGCCCGGGTATCCGGCACCGAATAGGCCCCCAGCCTGCGGTTCGCGTTGTTGAGCCGGTCCCTGGGCGCGGGATGGGTCTCGTTGAAACCGCCGGGGTGGTTCGGCTGCTCCCGGTCCAGAATCCGCAGCACGTCCAGAAGGCTCGCCGGATCGTACCCGGCGGCGGCCAGGATGCCAAGGGCGGACGTGTCGGCATCGTATTCCTGATCACGGGAGTAGCCCCGGTCGATCAGGGTGATAACCGCGTCGCTTACCGACCTGTCAAAGATGTTGGTCAGTTCCTCAAGCGCGGTCCCCCCGGTCAGCGCACCGGTACCCGACGCGGCAAAGGCCCTTATAGCCTGGGCTTTGCGGTCCGCCTGGATAGCCTTGACGCTATGCTGCAACTGGATATGCGCCAGCTCGTGGGCCAGGACCGCCGCCAGGGCGTCCTCGTTCGGGGCGCTGTCGAACAGGGCCCGGCTGACAAAGATGTGCCCGCCGGAAGTCGCGAAGGCGTTTATTTCATCGCTGTCCAGAATCGCTGCGTAATAGCCGTTGTAGGTATTCTGATTCGGCGAATTTACGGCCAACGCCTGAAGTATGGTGTTGAGATAAGCGGTTTGTTCGGGCCTTGATGTATCGACGGGGTACTTTGCCAGGATCTGCGTTCCCACAGCCCGGCCTATGTAGTATTCCTGCTCGGGGGTAAAATCTTCCTGGGCCCGGTCCATGTCCTCGCTGAAACGGATACCGGCGTTCGCGAGGTCCTGGCTGATAATCCCCGCGTCCCCGGCCCCCTCGGCGGTAACCCCGATCGCGTCGCTTACGGAATGGCAGGCCGTGAAAACAGCGGCTATAAGCCCGGCCGCTATTAACAGTTTTTTCATTGCTGTTCCCCCGTATTCAGACGCCCTTCCACGAGGAAATTGTAAAGGTCCTGGCGGGAAACGGACAGGGCTTCCATCGCGTCAATTTCGGCGTAATTCGCCGCCGGGGGGCCGCCGCGGCCCTTGTAAGCCTGCTCGACTTCCTCGGAGAATCCCTTCCCGGCCAGGGCAAGCTCGTCCGCCGAAGCCGAAGTGCCGCTTCCCGAGGAAATGATCCGCTTGCTGGTCAGGCTGTTGGCCAAAATCCACCCGCTTATGGAAGGACGCCTGGCAGGCCTGACCTCCGTCCATCTGCCGTTTTCCCGCACTACCGTAACCTGATCCCCGTACTGGAGGGTGATCACGGTATCCGCGAAAAACCCGGTCGAAGATTTTAATTCCGCGTTTTTCGTCGCGACGTACATGACCCGGCCGCCCGACTGGGAATAGGCTGCGGCGATTATCAGAAAGCCCCATAAAAGGAAAAAATTCCGCCTGATCCGCTTCACAGGCAGCTCCGGGAATATGCCGGGCCTGCGGATTTCCGCGCCTTGTTTTGCCGGGGAAGGGCATAAGGCTGCGGTAAAAAGGCCGTCTTGAAAATTTCCATAGTTTAAAGTATAGCAATTTTTCCTGTTTTTTGCTATTGTCCAGCCGGTATGAAAGGCTTTTTCCGGCTTGCGATTCCGCCCTTTAACAGGGGTTCCTCCGGTACCAAGAGGCGGACGGGCCGTGACTGAATCGACGCGGCGCATCGTGGCGGCTATCCGGGCTATCCCGAAAGGGAAAGTATCCGGCTACCGGGACATCGCCGCCGCTGCGGGCATGCCCAGCGGGGCGCGCCAGGTGGCCTGGGCCCTTCATTCCCTGACCGAAAGCCAGAAACTGCCCTGGCACCGGGTTATCAAGGCATCCGGCCGCCTCGCCCTGGCGGAGGGGGACGGCAGGGAATTGCAGACGGCGCTGCTCCGCGCCGAAGG